>NZ_DCLI01000075.1:12649-143505 GCF_002320975.1 Clostridium sp. UBA1652 | reverse complement strand
ATATATTATATAAGGAGGAATTTAAAATGACGCAAACCTTAGTTATGAGCTTTATAACTTCTAATGGTGGAAAGGCTTCTATGTCTATTTCCGGAGTAAAAGAGGATATAACCTCTGCTCAAACAGAGGCTTTAATGAATCTTATTATAGCTAAAAACTATTTCGATACTAAAAACGGAGCATTAGTTGCCATCAATAACGCGAAAGTCGTTAAAAAAGATGAAGCTAAATTACTTTAATTAAATTTATAGCTCAGCAAATTTTTGCTGAGCTTTTTATATAGATTCATATGACTTCTTTATAATAAGAAGAAAGTTTGTTATTATTAATCTATTATATAAATTTAATAGAGGTATTATAAATGATTGAATATAAAGATAAAAGCTATGTGTGTTTATTGGATTTTGCAATGGATCTTGTTAGAGGAAAATGGAAGGCATTGATTTTATGCCATCTATATAATGAGCCTATAAGATTTTTAGAGCTTCAACGTAAGGTTAAAGGTGTAAGCCAAAAGGTATTAAATGAAAAGCTTAAAGAATTAGAAAATGACGAGTTAATAGCTAAAGTTGTATATCCTGAGGTTCCTCCTAAGGTTGTGTATCATCTTACTCCTAAAGGTGTGGCTCTTACTAAGATACTTAAGCAAATGGAAGACTGGTCTCTTGAATATTATCCTGAACTTAAGAATAGCTGTAATTAAAATGTAATAAAAAATAATCTGTGCACCTTATATAATGAATAGTTAGAGGGGTATTCATCTCAACTTATACACAGATTATTTTTAAACTATTAAATTAGAATATGGTGTCTTGATTTTCTTCGTTAAATAAGTGAACTTTATCTAAATCTATTGCAAATTTTATATTATCCCCTATGACTTCTCCTTGATGTTTAGCTGTTTTTATTGTAAATGCCCTATCATTTGCTTTTATGTGAAGCAAGACTTCTGCTCCTAAGTTTTCTACTACTTCTATTATCCCATTTACAATATAACTTCTATCACCCTCTTGTTCAGTTACAATTTTTATATCTTCAGGCCTTATTCCCAATATGGCTTGCTTTTCTATATAATTAGAAGCTTTTATTTTATCAGCCTTGTCCTTATCTAGAGCAACTTTTTGCCCAAATACTTCAACTATAATATTTCCGTTTTCTTCTTTTACATCTCCATATAAGAAATTCATCTGAGGACTTCCTATAAATCCAGCGACGAACATATTTGCAGGATGATTATATATTTCAGTTGGAGTATCTACTTGTTGAATTATTCCATCCTTCATAACTACTATTTTACTTCCTAAAGTCATAGCTTCAACTTGGTCATGGGTTACATATATAAATGTAGTTTGAAGATTCTGATGTAATTTAGCTATTTCTATTCTCATCTGGTTTCTTAATTTTGCATCTAAATTTGATAGAGGTTCATCGAGTAAAAATACTTTAGCTTCTCTAACCATGGCTCTTCCCATGGCTACTCTCTGCCTTTGTCCACCAGAAAGTGCTTTAGGTTTTCTATCTAATAAGTGCTCTATATCTAATATTTTTGCTGCATCTCTAACTTTTTTATTTATTTCATCTTTTGGTATTTTTCTTAGTTTCAAACCAAAAGCTATATTATCATAAACAGTCATATGAGGATATAATGCATAGTTTTGGAATACCATTGCTACATCTCTATCCTTGGGAGCTAAGTCATTAACTAATTGACCATCTATGTATAGCTCTCCCTCTGATATTTCTTCAAGTCCTGCAACCATTCTTAAAGTAGTAGATTTTCCACATCCAGAAGGACCTACAAATACTATGAATTCTTTATCTTCTATCTCTAAATTAAAATCCTTTACTGCTGTTACATCCTTTGAATATCTTTTATAAATGTGTTTTAATGATAAACTTGACATGTCTTATTCCCCCTAAATATTTTTTCCTCTCATCTGACATACTAATTTAACTATATCATTGTAAATTTATATCATCAAACTAGAAAATAACTCTTTCTTGTAATATAGCTTAACTAAGAAGTTCATCCCAATCGACATTGCTCTGCATAGTTAGTGAATTATAATCTGCTCCTAACTGTTCGTGCTCTGGTCCTACTCCTAATGATCTCATATGACATGCTCTTGCTGCCACTATTCCAGACTTAGAATCTTCTACTACCAAACATTCTTCATTTTTTAAGTTTAACTTTTCAGCTGCTACTATAAAGACTTCTGGATCTGGTTTTGACTTAGTAACGTCTAATCCACAGCTTACTTCATCAATATATTTATTTAATCCTGTTTTCTCTAAAATAAGAGGTGTATTTTTACTTGCTGAGCCTATTCCTATTAATACGCCCCTATCTTTAAGCAGTTCTAAAGTCTCTATAACATCTATTAAAACTGCCTGAGAATCAAGACTCTCTAATAATTCAACATAGTACTTATTTTTTTCTTCAGCAAACCTTAATTTATCTTCACGAGAATAGATGATTGTCCCCTTTGACAATACTACCTCTAAGGACTCCATTCTACTTACTCCCTTTTGTCTTTTATTATCTTCTTCCGTGTAATTAGTGATCCCTAATTTGCGGGCTAATTTCTTCCATGCATAAAAATGCATCTTATCTGTTGAAACTAATACTCCATCAAGATCGAAAATTACTCCTTTAATCATTCTGCTATCTCCTTCTGATTTTTTACTATACAATTTCCTGTTTTAATGATAAAATATACCAAAGGTTTAACCTTAAACTTCCCAAGGAGGTGACGTATAAACATGGCAACAATCAAAGATATTGCCAAAACCGTTGGCGTAAGTTGTACAACAGTTTCTAATGTAATTCATGGAAAACCTGGTCGTGTTTCAGCAGAAACCATTATTAAAATTAATAAAGCTATCGAGGACTTAAATTATGTTCCAAACATGTCAGCTCGATCTTTAGTTTCTAACTCATCAAAGGTTATAGGTGTTATAAATCACATAGTAACTACTCGTGATAAGAATTTTATGGAGGATCCATTTCATTCTATATTCATAGGTGCCATAGAATCTACCTTGCGTGAAAATGGGTATTATCTAATGCTCCGTACCGTAGAAACAAGTCAAGATTTGAACTTTTTTCTTAGAAACTGGAATGTGGACGGGTTAATTCTTACAGGAATTTATGAAGACGATTTTTATAGTGTTTTAACTAAATTAAATATTCCCGTTGTTTTAATAGATAGTTATGTTTCAAATCCTAATATCTGTAATGTAAGCCTTGAAGATTTTAATGGAGGTTATCTTGCTACTAAGTACCTTATCGATCATGGTCATAGAAGCATTGCATTTGCATCCCCCTTTATAAAATACAAAGGTGTTGTATCAGAACGTTTTGATGGTTATAAAAAAGCTCTTTCAGAGTCTAACATAGAATTTAATAAGGATCTTGTTTTTGAGCAGGAACTTGATACTCCAACAGCCATTGCTTTAGGCAAATCTCTAGCTAAGCGAGATGACTTTACTGCTATATTTTCTACAGCTGATATATTAGCAGCTGGTATTATAACAGGTCTTAAACAAGCTGGTAAAAAAGTTCCTGATGATGTTTCTATAATAGGATTTGATGATATTAATCTATGTAACTTAATATCCCCTGCCTTAACTACTATTCATCAAGATGCTCATTTAAAAGGCAAGCTTTCTGTTAATTACATAATAGATAAACTTGAAAATAAACCTATCCACCAAAAGGAAACAATTCTCCCAGTTAGAGTTGTTGAACGTGATAGTGTAATGTCTATATCTTAGAATTCAGTAGGGGGAGATTCCTCTACTGAATTTGTTTTATATCAGCTTTATTATTTTCTATATTTACTTGATATAGTTTGTTTAAATAGGATATTTTAAAATTTAAACTCTTCCAACCTTCTGGCATACAAGGTCTTGCCTTAACTACACCATCTTCAAAATATATACCTCCAAAGCCTTCAACAACTGTCATATAAGCTCCTCCAGATGAAGCTGGATGAGTTCCCCCTATATATATAAGTCCTGCCCACTGTTTACCTCCTCCAAGAATATCAGGAAGCGCTGACTTTAAGAAAAATGGATATGCTCTATCAGGCATTCCACACTTACATGCTACTAAAGCATACATGCAGGCACTTAAGGATGATCCGTGTTCTGTTCTAGGCTCATAATATTGCCAGTTCTTAAGCATTACTTCTTCTGAATACTCTTTATGAAATAAATTAAGCATGGTTATTACATCTGCTTGTTTTATAACCTTTGTATCTGAAGCAATTCCATATGCTCCACCCCAGTATTCCTTGTCATTTAATAATCTCTCTTTTAACTTATTTATCTCTATATCTTCCAAACTTTCATACCCATCAAATTGTGGAATTATAGATGTTTTATCCTCAGGTTTAGGTATATATATCTTACAGCTTGCATCTTCAAATTTTGATTCTAGTTCTTTTAATGAATATTCTTCCTCAAGCTCCCACTTATTTTCCTTTATCATTTTTATTACATTTAAGGCACTTTCAAAGGTGAACTTGGCCATTCTGTTAGTATAAGCATTATTATTAACTCTTTCATGATACTCATCTGGTCCTATTACGTCTCGAAGTTCATATACTTCTGATCCCACTTTAGTTAGCAATAAATGGTGATAGAAGTTTGCACATTCAATTATTACTTTATAGCCACCTTCTGTAATAAGGTCATAATCCCCAGTTCTATTGATGTACTTCATAATTCCATATACAATAGCTGAAGAAATATGAATCTGCTTATCTTTAAAATATGTCCTCATTGGTCGCCCTGTAAATACATCTGTTACATTATAATCTGAACATGCATCATATCCATTTTCTTGGCTTTCCCATGCATAAAAGGCTCCTTTATACCCGTAAGAAGCTGCCTTTTTCATAGCTCCTTCTAATGTATCTATTCTGTATTTAAGTAAGGTTTTTGCTACCTCTGGTTCAGTATTTAAGAAGAAGTCCAGCATAAACATTTCTGTATCCCAAAATATAGCACCCTTATAAGTTTGTCCTGATAATCCTCTTGCTGGAATTGATAAACTTTTAGAATGTCTAGGCGCTATAGAATGCAGATGATATATGGAATAATTAATTCCCTCTTCAGCCTTATCATCTCCATCTATTATAATTTCAGAGGTATACCAGATTTTATCCCATGCTCTTTTATGCTCTTCTAATAATTCAAAATAACCCTTGTCCCATATATTTCTTACAAGTGCTACCGATTCTTCTATTGGATTCTTACAATCTTTACTGGTATATACAGTAATAAACTTATATATTTCGTAAGTAAAGCCTTTTTTTGCATCTATGCTTATTTTTCTAAGAAGCTTATTATCCTTCTCAATTTTCTCTTTTTTTGCTTCAAAATTGCACTTAATTTTTTCACTGACGCAAACCCTATCTTTATTTTCATGAGTTAAAGCATTGGAGATTAATACATCCTCTTGTATTGAGTACCTTATCTCATCATAGTGAGGTCCATTAATATCCCATACCTCTCCATCTACTCCTGTATATATATTTAACTCTCCATCATTATCTGAAGTAACGCTATATTTCATAAGGATGCAATGCTCGTTAACCATTGATGCAAATCGTTCTACCTCAATGCTCAACCCTCCTTTATCTGTATCAAAACTAGTTTTAGATTTAAATAAACCATATCTATAATCTAATGCTAGTGTATTAGTAGAAGGCTCAACATTCGGCAAACGGTACTCTTGTCCATCAAATTCAACATAGGTGAAAAGAGCATTTGGTGTATTTAATGGTTCTCTCCAAGCATTTCCTACCTGATCATAAATTCCAGATAAATTTATAGCTGCAAACTGCTCCTTTTCATACTCTGGAAGAGTTCCTCTTATCCCAAGATATCCATTTCCTATAAGAAATTTATTTCCATTTGCTGATATTTTATCCTTATTATACGAATTTTCTTCTATCAACCAACTAATCATTTTCCCCTCTCCATTCGCTTGGAATAATTATTTCCCTTTTTTCTTCACTTAAAGCTATTATTTCTCCATACACTTCAATTTGAATCTCTGTACCATTTAAAGTATAAAATGCTGCATTTTCTTTATTAACTTCCACTAAGATTACATCATCCTTATAGCATAATCTAAAAGAATATCCATTCCATTCTTTAGGAATAGAAGGTTTAAAACTAAGCATCTCTTTATCTGAACGCATTCCTCCAAACCCATATAAAATATTCATCCATGCTGCTGCTATAGAGGTTGTATGTAAACCCTCATGTGTATTACGATTGTAGTTATCTAAATCCATTCTAGTTGCAAATCCAAAGAAATCATAAGCCTCTCTATGCTTCTTTAATTGTGCTGCTAATATTGAGTGTACTGATGGTGAAAGTGAACTTTCATGAATACATCTTGGCTCATAGTATTCATAGTTAGCTCTAAGTTCCTCATCTGTAAATCTGCTGTTATATAAAAGCATAAACATAAGAACATCAGGTTGTTTAATCATGTCGTTACGGTAAATTCTATCGTAGGTCCAGTTATGATATAATGGAAAATCTTCTACGGGAATCTTGTCTACATCTATATGAGGTAAATTGAAAAATCCTTCATGCTGTTCAAAAAGTTTAGTTTCTTTATTATAAGGAATGAACATTTTTTCAGCAATTAAATTCCAATTTGCTATTTCTTCTTGTTTAACGTTTAACTTTCCAAGGATATTATCATATAAATCTTTATTTTTACTTTCTAATCTCTTTAAAACATCTAATGTATACTCAAGTGTAGTTTTACCCATATAATTTGTGTAACAATTATTATTTACCATCATTTGAAACTCATCTGGTCCCATTACCCCATAATATCCATATCTTGATTTATCTGCGCTCCAATCCCCTCTTGTAGCAAGCATTCTACTTATTTCTATAAGAAGTGGTGCACCTGTTTCAAATACGAATTCTTCATCCTTAGTTATATTCTCATAATGCCATATTCCATATGCAACTGCTGTTGATGGCTGAAGCTGTAGACTTGCATGCTGCCACAAGTTACAGCATTCTCTTCCACTTATAGTTGCTATTGGGAAGAATGCACCTTCACAATCTAACTGCTTTGCTCTTTCCTTAGCCTCTGGTAATGTAATTAATCTAAATCTTAATAATTGTTTTGCCGCTTCTAGGTTGTTAAAGATGTAGAAAGGTAAACAATAGGCTTCAGTATCCCAAAATGAGTTGCCGTTATATGCTTCTCCAGTTAATCCCTTTGCCCCAATCACATTACTTTGATCTGCTCCATGGTAAGTTTGATGCATTTGGAATATACAAAATCTTACCCCCTGTTGATTTAACTCATCTCCATCTATAACAATATCTGATTCAAGCCAGACTTTTTTCCACCACTCTATACTTCTATCTCTAATCTCATCATATTTAATTGACGTAATATTTTTCTTTTCATCTTCACACTTAGATATAAATTCATCAAGTGAATCTCTATCATTCTTATTTACTAGATTGCTAATAACTTTAGTAAAAGTAGATTTTTCACCATTTTTCAAGCTGATTTTAAAGCTTTTTAATATTTTCTTTTCCTCACTAATATCTTCTTCTTTTTCATATATACAATCAAAAGCGCAAGTAGAAAAAACATTTTGCTTTGTATTTATTGTAGTACCAAGTATACTTAGCCACCTATCTCCACTACTATTTTCACTACATTTCCATAGATTTTCACCTGCCATATGATGAATATTTGTAAAATCTAAACCCGATACGATTGTTATATACCCATTAAAATTTATAGGCGTAATATTTATTCTCTGCCCTGCTAGCTTAGCATCTTCCATTGATAAGAAACGTTCAAATTCTAGCTTTACTTCTTTTCCTCCATCTACTTCCCATATAAATGAACGAGTTAAAATCCCTGTATTTAAATCGAGTTCTCTTTTAAAATCTCTGAAACTGCTTTTATTTAAATCTAAAACTTCATTGTCAAGAATTATACGTGTATATAGCCAATCTACTGAATTAACCATAAACTCACTATCTTTTATTATTCCTTTATATGAGGAGCCTGTAACTTCTTGTGATTCATACACTCCATTAAAATAACTTCCAAGGAGGCTATCTCCAGTATACCCTTCTTCAAAATAACCTCTAACTCCCATGTACTCATTCCCCAGGGAGTATATAGATTCAGATACCTCTGAATAATCTTTATCAAATCCTTCTTCAATGATTTTCCACGAGTCTGTAACATAGTATTTATCCGCTATTTTTGCCATATTTAATTCTACTCCTTTACTGCACCTGCTGTGGCACCATCTGTAATTTGTTTTTGGAATATTGTAAATAGAATAATTGGTGGAATAATTGAAAAGGCTACTGCTCTTAACATATCTACTGCATTAACTTTATTAGAGGAGTGATATGCAAATAACTTAACCATGATTGTTTCCTTTTGAGTACCATTAAGTACTAGATAAGGTAATAAGAAATCTGACCAAGCTGCAGTAACTGTAAAAATAACAACAACCATTACTATAGGTCTAGATAAAGGAAGTATTACTTTTAAAAATATCTGAAGTTCTCCACACCCATCTAATTTAGCTGCTTCTATTAACTCTTTAGGCAACCCTTCAAAAAAGTTCTTAAATAGTATTACATAAAATGCATTAGCTCCAAATACCAACCATAGAGGTAAAAATGAACCATTTAAACCTACTTTGTTAATATTCACAAATAATGCTACTATGCTTGTTGTAGCTGGAATTAATAAACTCCACATAACTAATCCTAATATTATTTTGTGCCCTTTAGGCTTGATTATAGCTAACACATAAGCTAAAAGACCATTAAATGTTACTGAGCACAAGGTTCCCCCAATTACTACTATGGTTGAATTTATATAATATCTAACAAATTTTAAGTTATTCCAAGTATCAACATACTTTTGAAAATTAAAAGTTGAAGGTAGTATAGTTGCATCTTTTCTAAATTCAGCTATATCCTTAAAGCTAGCTAAAAATACCCATACAGAAGGAAATAAGCATACTATAAGTATTAATAAACATAGTATAAAAATTGCTATAGAAAGTATTTTTGTTTTTAATGATTTCATATCATAGTAGCGAATTGCTCCGTCTGATTTTTCTTTATACTTATTAAAAAACATCTTATAACTCTCCTCCTACCCTTCTTTATTTGCTGTTAGCTTAAAATAAAGTACACTTAATACCGCAAGTATTATACATACAATAACAGATAAAGCTGCCGCTACTGGGAAATTATAATCCTTAAATGCAAAATTATATACTAATTGCATAATTGAAATACTAGCATTATTAGGACCCCCATTAGTCATAACCATTGGTTCATATAAAATTTGAAAGACTGCTATTATTTGAAGAATGAACATTGTCTTACCAAGTGAAAACAACTTCGGTAATGTTATATATCTTATTCTTTGTAGTACTGAAGCACCATCTATGGTTGCTGCTTCATATAGTTCAGGATTAATACTGCTTATACCAGCTAAATAGATTAAAGCTGTAGCTCCTGCGCTTTTCCATGTCATACTCATAACAATAAGAGGAATTGTCCACCCAGGATTAGTTAACCATAGCTGAGGATCTACTCCTATTTTTCCAAGCAAAATATTTAAGGTTCCTGTTCCACCAGGTTTAAATAAAAATCCCCACATTATTACTGTGGCAAGCCCTGGCATTATATTAGGAAAATAAATCCCTACTCTAAATAATCCTTTGAAGTGAATAGTCTCACTTATAAGAATAGCCGCTAATATAGGTGCAAAAAAACCTATAACCAACGACCAACCAATGTAACTAAAAGTATTTTTAAGTGCTGCCCAAAAATCAGGATGAGCAAATACGGTAAAGTAATTATCTAATCCTACAAATTTAACCAGTCTAATTCCATTTGCTTGATATAGTGAAAGTTTAATGTTTTCTAATAAAGGCTCCCATATAAAAAAAGAAAATAAAATAAGTGTTGGCAACATAATAGCCCACCCTATTAAATCTTTTCTTTTTAAAACCTTTTTCTTCTTTACTGTGATTTCTGGAGTCGCACAGATTTGTAAATCATTCGTCTCAACTTTTCGCATTCTTCCCACTCCCTAAGATTTTTAAGAATCCAAATAGGTTGTCTTATAAAGAAAACCTATTTGGATAACTAGACATATAAAATAACTATTTTTATTTATTTACTTTTTCATCTAAAATCTTTTGGTAATTAACATTAGCTTGTTTCATTAAAGCAGTAACATCAGCATTTTTGTCAGTGATAACTGCTTGTATAACTTTTGTAAGTTCTGAGTATAAATCTTGAGCTGATCCTGGTTCTTCTACGCGAAGGTTTCCTTGCTTGTCTATAGCATCAAAATATGAAGCATATAATTTATCATCAACATTTTTGTTATCTTTTAATACTTTTGCTTCCGCATCTAGTACTTCCTTATTAACCCAAGCAGGGAATCTCTTAATTACAGGAATTCCAGTTTCTACTTTTCTCTTAGCATCAGCTTCCATACCTGCTATTGAATCTTCTGTTGCAACTGGTGCTTTACCCATAAGTTCAAGATAATCTAAAGCAGCATTGATTTCAGCTTCAGTAGCATCCTTTGAGAACATATATGGGGTTCCACCAGATAATGAATATTGAGCTCCATTAGGTCCTGCTGGCATAGCAAATATAGCTAAATCTTCTACAGGAAGTCCATTATTTTCAGTAGGTTGCTCAACAGCATCGTTTGCAGCTATATACATAGCAGCAGCGCCTGTTCCTAAGTTAGAGAAACCTGTTCCCCAGTCTTCATTTGTAGGATCCGCAGTTAAAACATCATATTTCCATTTTAAATCTTTAACATAGCTCATCGCTTCTATAGCTTCTTTACTATCAATATGAGATTTATACTTTCCATCAGCTTCTTGTGTAGTTAAAGTAGCTCCAAATGCCCAAGCTATATTAGAAAAATGCCAGCCACCAGCTGCATCTTTAGCTAAAAGACATAGTCCAGCACTACCAGTCTTTTGTTTAATAGTTTGAGCTGTTTTAGCTAACTCATCCCATGTTTTAGGAATTATTGGACGTCCATCCGCATCAACTAGTCCGGCATCTTTAAATAATTTAACATTAGCCATAACCCCTAATGCATATCCATCACGTGGAATACCATATATTCTTCCATTTCCATCTGATAAAAGTTTNNAAGTTTTTGAGGTTCAGTATACCATGTTTCAAATATGGTTGGTAGGTTTCCAGCTTCAGCCATAGGTACAAATGTCTCTGTGGTGTATTTGTAGTATGATGGAACAACTTCAACATCCTTATTTTTCTCTTCTAATTTAGCCTTGTAACCTTCGTGTAACGTAATTTCACTTGTCATTGTAGCTTCAGGCCATATTCCAAGTTTTAATTTTACCTTTCTGTCTGAAGTGTTTGCAGTATTCCCAGTTTGTCCACACCCCGATAATACTGACATTGCTAGTACTGTAGTAAGCACTATGCTAGAGAGTTTTTTAAATCTGTTCATAAACTTTCCCCTTCCTCATCTTTCTTATATGTTGATTGATTTAACGTTAAACTAAATATTTTGAAACATTTTCTTTAAGATTAATGATAGTAAGTTGTTAAGATTTAACGTTAAACTAATGATATCATTTACATTTTTTATTGTCAATATTATTTATAGAAATATTTACAAGTTTTATTTGCATAAAAAAACATTATATAAAAAAGAACCATATATGCTACACATCTTCATATATGGTTCTTTTACTTACTTCTATATTTTTATATTATGGATTGTATTTTGCTACAACCTCACCTATCATATCACTTTCTTTTGCTTCATTTCCTACATATTGAGGTTCTGCTTTTACAGTCTTTTCTTCCCCACCTATTTCTATCTTTCCACTATAAATTATTCTGCTAGTTAGACTTGTGGTTCCTTCCACAACAAATTTATAGCTTCCTTTTGGTATTTCTGCGCCATCTTTATCCTTAAGATCCCATATATAAACCATATCACCTGACTTAGGTGTTGCTTCTGTAACTGCATCAATTTCCTTTGTCTTCTTTTTATAGATGTTTGATTTTTTAACCCATGTAGGAATTGCATTTTCCTGAACCTTATATCCTTTTGTTGCTGTATATTTAGTTACGGATAAGGTTTTTATGTATTCTCCAGAATCACTTTCTATCCATACAGCAAATTGGTTGTTTGAACTTCCACTTTGTCTTACATATGGAAATGATATTTCTAAGGTATTTGGAGTATTTCTTTCTAGATTTTTTGAAGATTCTTTATTACCACATGCAACAAAAACAAGTGACATACAAATCATAAGCTGCACTGTTAATATTTTTCTAAAGGTCATATCTATTCCCCCTTATGTTTTAATTAATTAACTACATTAATATATTAAACCTAAATTCAGATATATATACTTTCAATTCTTATATATCTATTCCTAAAAAGCGTTTTACTAATAATCCAATTATAAAAGAAACCACTGCTACTGACAAACTAATTGAACTCATCTCTAAGAATTTTTGTTAGTTTAAGCAAAAAAATCCCCCAGAAAGATAATCTGGAGGATTTTCATTATTTATTTGACCAAGTTTTATATTCTTCATCTGTAGCTAATACATAATGACTTCCACTTACATGTTTTTGTTTTCCTTGTTCGTAACTTATTCCACTTGTTTTGTAATCATAACTTTCTGATATTCTTGTTCTCTCAACAATAGGGTTTGGGTGTGGTATTGCTGATAATAGAGATTTTGTATAAGGATGAATTGGATTTGTGAAAATTTCATCCTTTGTTCCTGTTTCTAAAAGATATCCTAAATGAAGAACTCCTATTCTATCTGATATATATTTTACCATGGATAAGTCATGGGCTATAAATAAGATAGCTGTATTTGTTTCCTCTTGTATATCTTTCATTAGATTTACTACCTGAGCTTGTATAGACACATCTAATGCACTTATAGCTTCATCTGCTATTATAAGTTTTGGGTTCATTATAAGAGCTCTTGCGATTCCTATACGTTGCCTTTGTCCTCCTGAAAATTGGTGAGGATATCTATTTGCATGCTCTTTTGATAGGCCTACTTTTTCTAATATTTTATAAACTTTTTCTTCTCTCTCTTCTTTGGTTTTATAAAGTTTATGAACGTCTAAGCCTTGAGCTATTATATCTAATACCTTTTTACGTGGATTTAAAGATGCCATTGGATCTTGGAATATCATCTGCATATTGATTCTTAAATGCTTTTTTTCCTTTTCAGATAATTTTCCTGATATATCAACCCCATCAAAGTTTATCTTCCCTGATGTTGGGTCATATAGACGAATTATTGAACGTCCTATTGTTGATTTTCCGCTTCCAGATTCCCCAACTAATCCATAGGTTTCTCCTGGAAATATTTCAAAATCTACTCCATTAACAGCTTTTACTGTGTATTTTCTGCTTATCTTAAAATGCTGCTTAAGTTCTTTTACTTCTAATAAAGGCTTTTTATTTTCCATCTAGTTTCGCCTCCCTTAACATTCTGTCTATTCTTGCTTTAAGTTCAGAAGGCATTTCAACCTTTGGTGCTTTTTCATGTAAAAGCCATGTTGAAGCATAGTGTGTATCTGAAATTTTAAACATTGGAGGTTCTAATCTGTTATCAATGTTTAATGCATAAATATTTCTTGGTGCAAAAGCATCTCCTTTTACTTCTTCAGCTAAGTTAGGAGGAGTTCCTGGTATTGTATATAACTTATCATCTTTTGTGTCTAAGTCAGGCATAGCTGATAACAAGCCCCAAGTGTATGGGTGTCTTGGATCATAGAATATTTCATCTATCTTTCCTTTTTCAACTATTTTTCCTGCATACATTACAGCAACGTAGTCTGCAACCTTTGCTACAACTCCTAGATCATGAGTTATATAAATAACTGATATATTCATCTTCTTTTGAATATCTTTTATAAGTTCTATTATCTTTGCTTGAATAGTAACATCTAATGCTGTTGTTGGTTCATCGCAGATTAATAAATCTGGGTTACATGCAAGAGCTATAGCTATAACTACTCTTTGTCTCATTCCTCCTGATAATTGGTGAGGATAGTTCTTTAGGCGTTTTTCTGCATCAACTATTCCAACTAGTTCTAAAAGTTCTATAGCTCTTTTTTTTGCTTCTTCTTTAGGGGTTTTATAGTGCCATATCATACCTTCCATAATCTGAGCCCCTATTGTCATAGTTGGATTTAAAGAAGTCATTGGGTCTTGGAACACCATAGCTATACGAGTTCCGTTTATTGTTGTTCTCATTTCCTTTTTTGAAAGTTTTAGTATATCTACATTAACTTTGTCTTTATCTTTATAATAAGAGAAGTTAATTTCTCCTGATTCTACTTGCCCATTACTGCTGAGTATACCCATAGCAGCCTTCATAGTTACAGATTTTCCGCTACCACTTTCCCCTACTATTGCTAAGGTTTCACCTTTATAAAGGTCTAATTCAACACCACGAATAGCACTAACTTTTCCTGAGGATGTTTTAAAGGATATTGACAAATCTCTAATTGATAATATTTTTTCTTTTTCCATTTCTTCATCCTCCTTATGATTCTTTCATTTTAGGGTCAAATGCATCACGTATACCATCTGCAAGCATATTAAAGCTAAGCATTAATATAGCTAGTACTATAACTGGAGGCATTATCATATATGGATGGGTTGTAAAAGACTTAAATGACTCACTTATTAATGACCCAAGTGAAGCCATTGGAGGCGGTACTCCTAGACCAATAAAGGCCAAAAATGCCTCTGTAAATATTGCATTTGGTATTGAGAACATTGTGTTTGTAATTATTGCACCTAAAATATTAGGTAATATCTCTTTAAATATAATAAAGAAGTCTTTTGCTCCTAAGGTTCTTGAGGCAAGTACAAATTCCTGCTCTTTAAGTTTTAACATCTGAGCTCTTGCTATTCTACTCATACCTATCCACCCGGTTATCATAAGTGAGAAGGTGATTGTAGCAAGTCCCGGCTTTAATACAATAATTAAAAGAGTAACTATAACTAAGTTTGGTATACCGTTTAATATTTCTGCAAAACGTTGCATAGCATTATCAACGGCACCTCCAAAATATCCTGATATAAGTCCATAACTTAATCCAAATAACATGTCTATTAAAACTGCTATTAAAGCTATATATAATGAAATTCTGGTTCCCATCCAAGTTCTAGTAAATATATCTCTTCCTAGAACATCTGAACCAAACCAATAGTAAACATCTTTAAGTTCATTATTCTCTAAATATTTGTTTGTTTCTACCTGTCCACCAGATGTATTCATGGTTTCACTACCATCAAAAACACCTAAACTCTCAAGTCCTGGAACTCTAGGCGCTAAATTTTGCTGTGAAATTATCTGTGACTCATATGTATGCCCATTAAGACTTACTCCGATTACAGCCATTAATGTTATTAGTATTATAAAAACTAATCCTATTACTGCTCCCTTATTTTTAACAAAGCGGTTTAATACATCTTTAAAGTAAGGCTGACTAGCATAACTCTTATCGATATGAGATATATTTTCTTCCCCAACTAATTCAAAATCATTAGGTAGAAATTCTAGATTTTCATTTAGTTTACTCATGACCGTCCTCCTTTGCTAATCTTATTCTTGGGTCTATAATTCCATATAAAATATCTACAATAAGCATAATTCCAATATACATAGCGCTATAGATAAATGCTAATGCAACTACTACGTTATAGTCATTTGCTTGTATTGCAGTAACTAATAGACTTCCTATACCTGGTATTGAGAAGATTTTTTCTATAACCAAGCTTCCAGTCATTAATCCTACAACTAAAGGCGCAAGTACAGTTACTATTGGAATAAGTGCATTTCTAAGCTGATGTCTAAATATTAATGCTATCCCATTTACACCTTTACTTTCTGCAAGTAACATATAGTCAGTTCCAAGCACTTCTAGCATTTCTGTTCTAGTGAATCTAGCTATTGTAGCTATGGTAAACATACATAGAGCTATAGTTGGTAATACCGCTGATTTAAATGGTGAATCTGCTGAATAAAGCAGCGGGAATATTGTCCATTTATATCCTAATGAATATGATAAAGCAAGGGCAAATACATAAGAAGGTAAACTAACACCTAAAACTGAAATTACAGTAGTTAATGTGTCCCATATTGTATTGTGCTTTAAAGCAGCTATTATACCTAAAACCAAACCTATTAGTGCTCCAAGCAAAACAGCCTGTCCTCCAAGTCTAAGAGATATAGGCAAACGCATTGAAAGCAATTGAGATATTGGTGTATTTTTCGAAATTGTGTAGGAAACTCCAAAGTCTCCTGTAAGCATATTTTTCACATAATTAAAAAATCTTATAAATACCGGTTGATCTAATCCATATTTTGCATTTAATAAAGCCACTTGATCTACAGTTAATTTTTCATCATTAAATGGTGAACCAGGCATAAGTTCTAACATTAAAAATAATATTAATAAAATTGCTAATAAAGTGAGTAATGAAACTACTATTCTTTTGAGCAAGTATTTTTTCACGTTGAATTCCTCCTTCTCGGAATACTTAAGTAGCTAATCTGTCTGCTAAAGCTTCTTTTAAGCAATATTACAGTGGTTATAAAATAACCACTGTAATATCTTATTAATGAACATAACTTACTATTTCTTATCGACATTCTTGAAGATTCTATTGATACCAACAGAATGGAATTCAATACCTGATACGCCATCTTTAATCATAACAGCATTACCCTTTTGGTAAACAGGGAAAATAACTGCTTGATCCATTACTATCTTTTCTGCTTTCTTTAATTCTTCCCATCTCTTATCAAGATCTAAAGCAAGATCTCCGTCTTGAGCAGATTTTATTATTTTATCGTAATCTGTGTTTGACCAGAAACCATAGTTGTTAGGGCTTCCTGTAGTCCACATATCTAAGTATGTCATTGGATCTGCATAGTCTGGTCCCCAACGAGTTAATCCAAGTTCAAATGTTCCTTCTTGCATTCTTTCAACTCTGTTCTTCTTAGGCATTACTTCTAACTTAACAGTAACTCCTGGAAGATTTGTTTGTATTTCTGATTGAATGAATTGAGCTACATTTTGAGCTGATTCAGTATCTTCAACTACCATCTTATATTCAAATTTATCTTTACCTAATTCTTGTTTAGCTTTGTTATAGAATTCTACAGCTTTAGCTTTATCAGTTTTTAGATAAGTGCTTGCTGTTTCACGATAGTCTTTTCCATCTGGACCTGTTGCAAGTAAGCTTGGTACTGCAAAGTCTGCTACTATAGAACCATCTTTTAATATGTTATCAACAACAGCTTTTTTATCATAAGATAATGCAAGAGCTTTACGAAGATTTTCATTTTCTAATCCAGCAACCTTTTGGTTAGGAGAAATATACCATAGGTATCCTGCCATAATGTTGTGGAATTCTTTATCAGCTTTAAATTGTTCTACTTGTTCTCCAGCAAGTGTTGCAACATCTAAATCTCCATTTTGATATGCAAGCATAGTTTGTTGAGCTTCTTTGATTACTTGATATTGTATACCAGCTAATTTAACTTTGCTAGCATCCCAATAATCTTCATTTTTCTTTAATTCTATTGTTGTTGCAGCTGGTTCATAAGCAGTAATTTTGTATGGACCATTGCTTAAAATAGTATCTGGTGATGTAGCGAATTTATCTCCGCTCTTTTTAAAGAATTCTTCATTAACTGGTAAAAATGAAGGGAATGACAATAATGATTCGAAGAATGGAACTGGATGTGATAATTCTACTACTAGAGTTTTATCATCCTTAGCTGTTACTCCTAATTCATCTAACCCCTTTTTACCTGTTGAAATATCATCAGCATTTTTGATTCCTGCTATACCAGCTATAAATGCATATTCACTAGCTGTTTTAGGATCAACTAGACGCTTCCAAGCAAAAACGAAATCCTTTGCAGTAACTGCAGTTCCGTTAGTCCATTTAGCATCCTTTAATGTGAAAGTATATTTTAACCCATCTTCACTTTTATCAACCTTATCAGCCATTGCCAAAATAGGTGATCCAGCTTCGTCTACAGAATATAATCCTTCTGTAACTGCAGCCATTACTTCAAAAGAAGTACCATCTGTTGCTATTTGTGGGTCCATTGATGCAACTTCAACATCAAGATGTACCTTTAATGTTTTTCCTGATCCTGCTGCGTCTGGTGTGCTTGTACTTTTTCCACCACAAGCTATTAAACTAACTGATATTGTTAGTGTAGCTACCAGAGACAATATCTTTTTAATATTTTTCATTGTATCCCCCCTAAAACTTCTTAAAAAAAAAGATAGAACCTGCCTGTCATTGCAAAACTCCATCGTCTTATTTATTATTATATATTCAATTTTCGCCTTGTCAATAAGAGTATCTATTAACCTATTGTTCATTTTTATAATATTTTTATATAAATTTTATAATTTTCTTAACGATTTGCAAATTGGGGGTTTATTAGTTATAGTATTTTTGTGGAAATTTTAAAATTAATTACTTAAAATTTCCTAATCACTAAATTTATCAAAATAATAAATTTTGTCAAAATAATAAAAATGCAGTTATAACATCATATTTTTAATAAACGTTATAACTGCATATTGCTATATTATTTAGAATTATTGATTTACAGTATCAATATGTTAAAAGTAAATTTTCAGCATTTCTGTAAATAAATCAATCTTTTATATCAATTGTTTCTCTACATAAGATGTCTAATCAGTAATTTTTTGATAAGCGTTTTGTAAGTTATCGTTTATTACTATTGCTTCACCATTACTTTCTAATTTAGACTCTTCTTCTAATATTTTTGCTTCATACTTCCATCCTTCTGGTAGTTCCAGTACATCACCTAGATTTTCTAAATCATCAATTTTTAAGTTTTTATCTATATTTTGAGAATATGATTGCATTCTATATCTTTCTCCCTTAGGCGATATTAACTCATATACCATATTCCCCTTAAAGTAAGTATACACAGTATCTCTTTTAACTGTGCTCTCAGTATATGATGACTCACCTAAACCTTTTTCAAATATAGTTTTTTCTAGAGTTGCTCTTTGCGTCATTTGTATTCCACCAAAATCGGCTACTTTTCCATTTTTCGTATTCCCTTTTGCATCTATTGTATTAACTACCCAATTCCTTGGTCCATTAAGTAATACCTTCATAGCACCATATTCCTTAGCTAACTTTTCGGCATCAATTTTTTCCCATAATTCTTGTGGCAATTCATTGGAATCAATTGAATTATATACCTCAATATATAACTTTGCTCCTTTTCTATAAACAGGTATAATTTCTCCATACCTTAAGTTTCTCCAATCCTTTGGATGCTCAACAAATTGAGTTTTTTCTACTGCGGGGATATGTTTTGCAAGTTCATCAGTATTACCTCCAAATAGGTATAATACAACTCCAATTAGAACCGTAACTATTGTAGCTAATATTATAATAGTTTTCTTCTTAATCATTTATAAAACTTCTCCCTTCTTTTTTAAGATACATTTGTTTCATAAAAAATTATATGATATACTTTTGTTCATGTAAATATAGTTGATTTTTATGAAACAGGAGTGGATAAAATGTATCATATCAAGAATGACAAGCGTTCAATACAAACCTCAAAATTTATATATAATGCTCTAAGTTCGCTATTAGAAGAAAAAAAGTATGAAGATATTAAAATTACTGAAATTATAGAAAGATCTCAAGTTAGTCGTGCAACTTTTTATAGAAACTATGATTCTTTAGATGATATATTACGTTATGAACTAGATCAGAAATTTATTAAATTAAGTGAATATCTATATGCTAACTATAAATCTAATAAAAATACTAACAAAGTACATCCATTATCTTTACTAAAACCTTTTTTAAGATTTTGGTATTTAGACTCTCTAATACTAGAACAACTTTTAGCAACTAATAAAAAAGAAATAATAATTGATAATATTTTAAGGACAACTAAGAACTTACTAGAGAAATCAAATATAGAATATAAAGAGAACATATTTTATGACTATATGTTAAATATTAGATCTAATATTATTTTCAGTGTCTTAGAAACATGGGTCTTAAATGACAAAAACCTTTCACCAGATGAACTTTACAAATTAACAATAGATCACTTAAATGAATCATTAACTGCTCGAATCAATGTTAATATGGATTAAAACAAACGTAAATTCTTTACATACAATGACAAAAGAGATCTTATTGTAGCAGAAACAAAACGCTTGGTTAATGAATTAATCTATATCTCAATAGTCATTTCATTTACATACACAGCACTCCCAGAAATTTCAACCTTAATATTATCCTCCTCTTTTATATGGACTAACACCTTTCCATCCCTGCCTATTTCTTGCCCTTGTTCCACAATCAACTCTGCTTCACTAACATTTGGATTTATATACTTTAAATAATAAGCTCCCATTACTCCAGATGCTGTACCTGTAACAGGGTCTTCTATGGTTCCAGAATACGGAGATGAAAAATGCCTAGCATGCATATGGCTTTCTTTATAAATTGTCTCCAAACAAAAAGGATGTATTGATGCATTAGGTTTTTGTTTAAGTATTTTAGGAAATAGACTATTATTAGGCTTCATACAAGAAAATGCTTTAAGACCTACTACAGGTACTAATAGAGTCCATATTCCTGTACTTCCATATACTATAGGAAGAGTTTCATCTATATCTTTGACTTGTATACCTACTGCATCTGCCAAAGATTCCTTGGATCCAGTATATACCTCAAATTTTAGCGGGCTTTGAGTCATCCTTATATTTGAATTCTCTATTTTTATAGGAAGAACTCCTGCTTTAGTATCAATAGTCAACAAATCAGTATCTTTAAGCAATCCTTTTTCTTTCATACAAAATAAAGTAGCAACGGTTGCATGCCCACAGAGATTCATTTCGCTTCCTGGCGTAAAATATCTAATTCCTAAGTCCGCTTTTTGTGATTTTATAACAAATGCTGTTTCATTAAATCCCACCTTATACGCAACTTCCTGCATTTCTTCTTCTGTGAGATTCCCTTGACTTATAACTACGCCAGCTGGATTTCCTTTACCTGGCTCCTTACAAAAAGCATCATAATGATATACTATTACTTTTTTCATAAATTCTACTCCCCCATCTACACTGATAAACTGTCCTAAATAAATGATGATTCATCAGTAGAAAATAAAACCGGATCTTCCAGGAGTAATGTCATCTCCAGAAAAATCCAGTTAATGATTGCAATTCTTTATATACTACAAATCAATTTCAAGTAATATTGGCCCATGGTCTTGTCTTGTACCTGAATCAACCATTTCAGATTTTATAACCTTATCTGCAATACGATTACTAACTATCCAATAGTCAATTCTCCATCCAGAATTGTTAATTTTACTAGTTTTAGCTCTCTGAGCCCACCAAGTATAAACATCTTTTATTTCTCCATGAATATAACGGAAAGTATCTGTAAACCCTTTTAATAAAAGATTTGTGAAACCTTGGCGTTCCTCATCAGTAAATCCAGGTGAATTACGATTGCTATTAGGATGAGCCAAGTCTATTTCCTTATGAGCTACGTTGAAATCACCTGTTGCAATAACATATTTATCTTTATCTAGGCTTGCTAGATATTCTGCATATTTTATATCCCAAATCTGGCGTTCTTTCAAACGATTGAGTCCATCCCCTGCATTAGGAGTGTAAACTTGAGTTAAGAAAAAATCATCAAACTCTAGAGTGATTATTCTTCCCTCATAGTCCATGGTACTAGGTGCACCAATTGCTGGATAGGTAACAACTGGTTCTAAATTCTCCTTATATAAAAACATTGTCCCAGCATAACCCTTACGTGCTGGCTCAACTGAACTGTTCCAAACAACTTTATAATCAGGAAACATCTCCTGCAAAATTTCTAAATGTTTTTTAGAAGGGCCATTACTTGGTAACTTTGTTTCCTGTAAAGCAACTACATCTGGATTATGTTCTATAAACGAATTTAATACATTTTTAGATAATAAAGCTCGTTCTGAAGCACTTGTTAGTGCCGCATTTAATGAATCAATATTCCATGAAATAAATTTCATTACTTATCCTCCTTTATTGACAGATCTATCTCATAAATTCTATGAATTTATCAACAAACTAACTGTAAGTTTTGCCTAAGTTATTGTAGAATCTTATAAATTATTGTATCATAATGTATTTACCAAATAAACATAAAGAAAAAACCATTAAATGTAATATATGCATTCGATGGTTTAAATCCTATTTTTTCATAATAATCTTGAATTGTATAACATTGGTTCCAAAATACGTAGATTAAAAATGCCTACTTCTCCATTCTATACTATTTATTATATACTGCTTTTACTTCTCCTATCATATCGCTTTCTTTTGCCTCTTCTGTAGAATACTCAACCTTCGCCTCAGAAGATGAATCAATTCCTCCAACTTCAATCTTTCCACTATAAAGTACACGGCTTTCCCACTTTACAGTGCCTTCAACATAATAATTATATACACCCTTTGGTACTTCATTTCCATCTTTATCTTTACAATCCCAAACATATACTAGATCAGCTGACTTCTTAGGAGTAGACCCCGTAACAGTATCAATCTCCTGTGTACTTCCATCACTTATATTAGATTTTTCTACCCATGTCGGAATAGCATCTTTTCTTTTCTCATATCCTTTAGTTGCCGTAAATTTTGTAACAAAAATAGTCTTTATATATTCTCCTGATTCATTTTCTATCCAAACCGCAAATTGATTAGTTGCATACCCTTTCTGTTTTACATAGGGAAAGGAGATTTCTAATGTCTTAGAAATACTGTCTTCTCCTTGTTTTATTGTAGGAACTGAAGATGAATTATTATTACTACAAGCTGAAAAAATAATATTTATAACTATTAAAAATATTAAAGTAATCCCTTTTAAAGCTTTCATATCTTCCTCCTTTAATAAATTAATTAATTTATATTTTAACATATATTTTAACATATATTTTCCAATACATTTATTAAGATTATTTTACATTTAAAGAACATAAATAAAAAAGACTTTGAAATTTAATTCAAAATCCTTTTTAACTAACTAAGTTTAATGCTTTTTATACATCCTTACAATACATCTTAATCACATAAAATGACCTTGGATTTACTTCATAACTCATGTTGTTTTTTACTTTAATATCATATTTTTTAGGAGCTACATTAAATGGTTCATATATAGAATTAACATCTTTTTTTTTGCCCTTCCATAATATACATTTCTCCATCTTCAGCTAATGAGAATTTAGTTTCTAACTCAACATGAACAGCATGCTCCAATGTATTAACAAGCTTTACTATTATATATTGTTTTTCCTTATCATAAGAAACAGTAAATGGTATCTCTTCCACATCATTTATTATTTCTGGAAGATTTGTTCCCATAAGTGTGCTATACATCTTTTGAACATAGTAGCTTGGACTTCCGTAAGAATCCTCCCCATTAAAAAATACCATGTCATGTGACCATTGCATATATCCAAGCCTTGCAAAAAGTGGTGCATAAGAAGCAAGTACAACAACATCCGCATTTCTTTCTATTCCTGTAAGAAATGCTGCTTCTGACAAAGCTGCTTCCCAATCATTAAAGTCAGGTCTATTCATTTCAAAACCATAATGAGCAGCATATTCACCTGCAAAAACTTTAATATCTCTTGGATACTTATCATAAAAATGTACATTATCACAAAGCCACTTTGGTTCAACGTAATAGTGTTCATCGACTGCATATACATAATTAGGATTATCATTTACTCTATCCTTATAATAACTCCATGCATCACTATATTTTTTAGAACTGATATCAGGTCCAGCAGAACCAATCAGTTTTATATATGGATACTTTTCATGGATTGCTCTTTCGAATATTTCATATCTTTTGAAAAAGTCTATATTCTCTGTTTCCCATTGCTCATTACCGATGCCTATCATATCAAGCCCAAATGGTTCACTGTGACCCATTTGTTCTCTTATCCTTCCCCATCTCGAATCTACAGGTCCGTTTGCAAATTCTATTAAATCAATAGCATCCTGTACAAATTCTTGAAATGCAGGATCATCAATTTCAACTTTTTCAGAAGACATAAATTGGCATGCAAGTCCCACATTTATAACAGGGATAGGCTTAGCTTTTAGATATTCACATAAAAGAAAATATTCATAATATCCAATTCCTAAGCTCTGATTATAATGACTGTATTCGCTTATGTAGTTATTTTCTTCGGTGCTTCCATGAACAGCCCAACGATTCCAGTTTGCTTTCCTCTCTTCTACCTTTCCTATACTTCTTTTCCATTGATAACGGCTATCTAGAGTATTGCCTTCTACGATACATCCTCCTGGAAATCTTAAAAATCCTGGTTTCATATCTTTTAGCATCTCAGCTAAATCTTTTCTAAAAAGACCAAGAACAGCATCAGAAGATACCATTGATATAAAATCAAAGCAAACTTTTCCTGGCTTACTCAGTTTCACAATAAATTCCCCATATGAAATATCTTCATTAGAGATTAAATCTGCTTGATATCTAACCCATTCAGAGCTTACAGATTCTGTAACAACCACATTGGCCTTTATTTTCTCGTCCTTTACTACGCAAACCTCAATTCCACCCATATAATCTTCTGCTCTTGCATAAAAAGAAATATGATATGTCAAATCTTTTTTCATACAGATTCCATCATAAGCTTTATTAGTAAAACCCATCTGGTTTTCAGATGCTCTAAACTCCAAGTAATGTGGATTTATATTATTTTGTGGTTTAGTTGATTGTATATTTAATTCAGCACCATTTGCATCTTTTGGATAAGCGCCCCAACCATAAAGCCCATCAAATATTATCTCATAATTATCTTTAAATCCCCTAGACTCCACAAATTCAAAAGATCTATTTTCAATCATTTCTGAATACAACCCACCATCTAAGCCATAATTTATGTCTTCAAAGAAAAGACCTATCATTCCTTTATTAATATCTTTACCTAACTTATCTGTTATTTCAATTCTCATAAACATCACCCTTCAAAATAATTAATAAATTTTAATTTTTTCCACTCATTTATGTAATCAGTATACGTTGTCATATATTAAATATCAATTAAGTATCATGCGCTTGTACTAACATATTGTGCAAATTTTATATTGACAATATGTTAGTACAAAAATACAATAAATGTATCAAATTTTTAGGGATGGAATATATATGCATATAATAAATATAGGCTACAATCATAGCCACGATGCTGATTTCAATATAAGTAGACCCAATGGTTCTGGAAACTATCTATTGCTCCTTCTAAAAACTCCTGCCATATTCACATTAAATGGCTCTGAAATTATAACAAGACCTGATTCCTTCATACTATACAGAGAGGATACCCCTCAGTTCTATCGCTCATTTGGTTCTCAATTTCAAAATGATTGGTTTCACTTTAAAATAGATCCAGAAGAAAAAGATTTATTTAACAACCTTGGGATTCCTCAAGATGAAGTAGTACACATTGGTAATTTAAATGAACTTTCAATAATAATAAATAACTTATGCTATGAAACCTATTCATCAAACCGTTACAAATACAATACTATCGAATTATATCTAAAACTATTCTTTTTAAAACTAAGCAACAAAATCCATAACTCAAATAATGAAATTATAAACACCCATTACAATAAACTATCTATTATACGGACAAAAATATATAATCAGCCATATATTAATTGGAATATTACTGAACTGTCCCACGAACTAAATATGAGTAGGTCTAGTTTTCAGCACTTGTATAAAAAATTATTTGGAATAAGTGCAATTAAAGATGTAATTCTAAGCAGAATTGAGCATGCCAAATACTTACTCTCCTCAACTGATATTCCAATCAAAAAGATATCAGAAATGTGTGGATATAATAATGATATTCACTTTATGCGTCAATTTAGAAAAATAACAAAGTTGACTCCTACAAAATATAGAGAGAAAAAAAAGAATAAGATTAAAATTCCATAAGCTAATTGGAATATATTTATGTACAGTAAGATAATTTTATACAATTATTCAATCTAGATGAAAAGAGTTCCCTCAAACACATTAAGTCTGAGGGAAAATAAAGAGATTTCTTAGTGCGTTAGAACCTAGAAATTCTTATACTTCATGATAAAATACACTTTAATATTCACTTAAAAAGATTAATAGATGTTATTGCTGTAATATCAAACATATAACTATATGTTTGCATTTATTATTCAATGATTCAAGTCATTCTCAAACTCATAAATAGTTTGATGTCTTTGTTCTCGTTTACTCATGGCTTTCATAACTACCTCTTGACAAAAGACTGGAGCATAAAATCTTTTTTTTGGCAATTTGTTGCTCAGCAGATAGTACAGCAATGCTCCAAGTGAATATATATCAGATAGATGGGTAGCATCTGCCAAACTATTCAACTGTTCTGGATCTGTAAAATTTTCTTGTCCATACCCTTTTTTAGACAAACCAGTAAAAAATGATGTTGACTGAGGATCTTTTGCAAGTCCAAAATCGGCAATCTTTACTTCCATTCCATTATTAGTTTCATATATTAAAATATTATTTGGAGCTAAGTCTCGATGATGTTTGTTTTCTTTATGTAAGTACTTAACACCTGAAATAATCTCCTTAAAAATATTAATGCGTTGCTCTAATGAAGAATGTCTATTACTTTTTATCCATTTTTCCAAAGAACAGCTTGCTAATGGCATTGTAAACCAAAAAAGCGACCCATCAAGATGAATTTTCATGACATTTATAATGTTTTTATGAGACAATTCTTTATTCAGCAATCTAGCTTCTCTTTTAAATCTCAATATATATTCATCTCCATCATTCCCATAACACTGTTTAAAATAATTTCTTGGAAATAGAACCTTGCATGCTACAATTTCATTTGATTCTGGATCAAAAACTTTAAAAACTCTTGCAAAAGACCCACTTCCTATCTCTTGTAAAACAATTAGCTCAAACTGTTGTCTTATATAGTCTGCCTTCAACATTTCATTTTTCAGATTATAAATAGAATCTTTTAATTTTTTTAAAGAAGTTTCTAAAGTTGCTTTAGATCTATTGCTCATAACCTCCTCTTTTAAAAGATTATAAGCTGATAAAAAATTACTATTATATGATTCTTCTAAAACCTCTATAATTTTTTGTATGTAATAATTTATCGCTTCCATGTAAAGTGCCATTAGATTATGCTGAATCTGTGCCTCAAAAATCTTATCAAGCAATTTCTGTAATTCTTCTATTGGCGTAATTAATATTAATGGTCTATGTAAATTACTATTTATATCTGGCAAAAGTACTGATTCAAGTTCATCAAGAGTTATTCCTAGAGATTTTGCACTTTCTTTCTTGTAATTATTTAATACTTTAGGTTGGTTCCAAATTTTATTCGATAAATGACGTAAAGGTACTTTTTTCTCTTTCTCCTTAAGACTTATATAGTATGCCGCTATAAGGATAATTGATTTATATTTTTTAAAAGATGTGAAGTCAGTAATGATATCTCCTGATTGATCTCTTATTTTCTCTTCTTTCATCCATTGTAAAATGATTACCCTAATTTCACTTTTAACATCTATAGTCAATCCCACTACTAATTCTTTTAGCCTGGCAGCTTCTAGATTATAGTCTGGCAATTCTTCTGATAAAACTTCTGTGACTCTAGAATCAAGTTGAATTTTTTTAGGAATCCAATCCATCATTTTCCCTGGCTTTTGATTCTTAAAAGTAATTTCTATTATCCCATCTAATAGGAGAATTTCCAAAGCATCATTAAAATCAAACCATGTGGATTTTTGAAGAACTTGATTAGCAAAAGACTTATATTGTTTTGGTCCTTTTAAAAGTATTTTTATCATAAAATCCATTATTATTTTTTTGCCATGGGGCTTATTTAATGTTAGCTCTACATCCGTATACTTTTTTCCGTTGACAATCATTTCAACTGGAAATCGGTAATCATTTACGTATATTTTATTTATCTCTAATCCAATATGATTTTCATCAATTTTAAAAATCTGATGAGAAGTCATTTTTTACCACCTTCTCTCTACTCTATTCAGTAATTATATGTTCATTCTAGCACGCCTTTTCAGTATAAGCTGATTTGCAAAGTCTTTTCCTTTTTCACATGCACTACACGAGAAAGAATGATCAATCCAATCGATAGTCTTCAAGGACTCTCCTTGTTGATGGGTAATAAAATACTGTATATCGGTAACTTGCAGAAGCTGCCCTATTTCATTGCCCCTGTCATCGTCCACACGCGCCTTAGGTTCATCTAAAAACATAATTGGTGTTGTTTTTCCTCTTTTATTATCACTTAAAGCTGCCAGTAAAATCATTAAACTTGTACTAGCCTTTTGTCCTGAACTAAGATGCGGACCGTCAACTGCAACAGGTTCCTTTCCATCATATCCTATAAACAGCTGAATCTCCCATGTATCTGGCTCAGGGGTAACTTCAACTAACCTACCTTTACCCGTTGCCTTCAGTAAATCAGCAAAACTTTCAAATTCAGCAATGTAATCTTTCATTATTTCTTTAATGTGACCACGGAATTGATGCAATAAATCATCACATGTACGTTCAATATCTTCTCTATCTTCCTTTAACTGTTTAAGATTCTGTTCTAAAAGCTCCACTTGCCCTTCCTGAGCTTCCACCACGCGAACAATCTCCTCATTCACAGAAGAATCATAAAGTTTTTCCTTTTCACGATGTAATCCATCTAGATTGTTTTGCAAATCCTTTGAAGAGATTCGATTACCTTCATGATTCATAAAAGCACTTCCCTGTACATCATAAGGAATAAATTCTACATCATCATCGCTCAGTCCAAGTGCTTTGAGTTCTACTAATGATTGCTCTAAATAAACAGTTAAATAATTCTCCTCCTTCTGTTGACTTTCATATATATTAAAAAGATTAATTGATTTTTGATGCGCCTGTTTTTTCTTCTCATCAAACTCCGTTTTTTCTTTTACAGCGGAGAGTTCCTTTTCATGAATCTCATTCTTTCTTTCCCTGTCCTCTTCCTTCTGGTCTTCTGTTTCTTTAATTAACTGATAGAATTCTTGAGATTCAGCAGATAATATTTTATGTTCATCCTCCATCTCAGGCAACTTTACCAGAAGCTCTTGATTTTGTATTTCATTGGTTAGCTGATCGATTTCAGCATTAAGTTCATTTATACTAGTCTTTAACTTTTCATTAATTTCATTCTGTAATATTAACAACTCATTTGTGCGTTTTTTCTCTTCATCAAGTGCTAATTTCCCACAACATAAATCGTAATATTTTAAATGAATAGCACCATCACTATCTTGAAGTAAACCTCCAAGTGTAATACTTTCAATTCCTTTCGCTTGAAGAGAATGCCCTTCTTCTACTGTTTCCACAAGATATACTTGGCTTAATCTATCCAAGTACCCTTCTACTTTGCTCTGATAATTAATATTAATAGCTGAACGAATACTAGGATATGGTATATCATATTTGGTGGCTATCTCTTTGACGCCTCTAGGCAAAGATACCCTAGATCCATATCTCTCCTTTTCCTGTAACTTTTTAGCCGCAAGATAATTTCCTTCTTCTATAATAATTCTATAGCGGTTATTTCCTATATATGCCTCAATTGCTTTTTGCCATTTACGCATTTCCTGTTTTACGCTTACAGCATCGGCCAACATGATAAATGGAATCTTCCTCTCTTCAAGTACTTTCCTAAATTTTTTTGCCTCTTCTTTATAAGGGAGTATGTCTCTTTTCAACTCAGCACTTTTTTCTCTCAATGTTCTGAGCCGATCTTGTGCCTGGACAAACTCTAAATTTTTCTTATTTAAATCTGTTTTAAATATTTCTTTTAGCTGTTTTAACTCATCAACATTTTGAGGTTTAATTTGTTTCAGATTATTTATTCTTTGAGATAGCTCGTTAATTTTAATATCTCTCTTTGTTTTTTCACTTATATATCCTTTAATCTGTGCATCCTTTTCTCTTTCATCTATATCTAAGCATTTATATTCTTCTTTCCAGTCGTTAATCTCTGTTTGTTTTGCCTTAATTTTTGCAATTAATTCAGTAACTCTACTCGTCTCTTCCTTAGCCCCTTTTTCAGCTTCTCTCATTTTCTCTTCTGTGGATTTCAATTTTTCTTGTATTTCAAAATATTCAAGTTTTTTAAGCTTAAGTTTTGTATTCTCCACTTCCTTTTCTTTGAGTTGATAAAGGCGAAATTTTTGAGCCTTTTGTCTGCTCTCTTCAAAGCGCTCTTGAGCTTGCTTCATTTCTTCCTCAGCACGTTCAATTGTTATTTCTTGTTCATTTAACCGTTGCTTGCTATTGTCATAACGTTTTTTATAATCTTTTGCCCCTTTTAAGTCAAAAATTAAATGAAACAGAGAATGAGGCGAGGAGTTTACAACTTCCCTTACAGTATCTGGACTCATAGCCATTAAGTTTCTAAACTCTTTCGTTATTCCAAGGCAACGCTCTAATATCTCTAAGTATTCACCCACATTCATACCCGCTTCACTATAAGCTTTTGTATTAAATTGAATATCCGCCAAATCATAAAATTCTCCGTCAAACAGATAATATTCCCTAGCCCATGAACCTGTATCATTTTTATATATACGGCAACAAGCGGTAACCTCATCTTTAAATTTTCTAGCTAGTTCAAAAGGACGAACCCCATTCACTGGTAAATTGTAAAATGAAACTCTTACAGCTGCCCAATTACTCTTTTTATGAACATAAAATGAAAATGTTCTTTTGCTCTCAAAATGACCCGCCCCTAGCATCAGTCGAAGACCATCCCATATAGTTGTTTTCCCATGACCAGAAGCTCCTATAAAAGCATTTACCTTTTCATGAACTTTATAAGGCTCTTTTGTAGGAGGAAGGTATCCCCAAAAAATTGTAGAAAAGTCTTTAATCATTTCTCATTCTCCTTATTACTACTTATATCATCCTCAATCTTTTTTATGGAATCTAAGTTCGCCGTCAATCCTTGAATGACATACTCACATATATCCATAATCATATCGCTGTGCAGCATATACATAGCAGGTCCTGCAATAATTTTTGATTTGCCTTTTTCAAATAAAATATAGTGATATCTTTTTAATGATGTAAGAAGGGATTCTATCGTCTTACGTGAATTTTGTTTTCCCTGTTGGAATTTTGCTCCATAATTATAGACAAGTTCATCTATTGTAAGGCTCACTTCATTTTCATGTTCAATATGGTTAAGTTCTTTCGGCAAAACTAATTTTGTATAGATAATCGTCAACAGAGCCATATGACGCCTGTCTATACCTTTCACTCTTTTGAGAAAATAATCAAAAGAAGAAGAATCATATTCTTTTTTTAAACGAATAACATACCAATCAGTGCCAGGAGGATTTAATAATTCATAACCCATTAAAGAAAGATAACTTTGAACATCTCTAAAAAGCTTAATGTCCCGTTCAATTGGTCCTACTTCTTTTTTAGAAATCCATCCATAATGAAACATAGAACATATTCTTTGTGCTTCTGGATTAACTTCTATCACATTATTTATCTGTTCCATTTTTGCACCTCCTTAAGTAACACTCTGTTACCATTTCAACAGGACTACCAACTAACTCTTTATAATTATCATTAACTTCAAGTTCAAATAGCTCTCGTCCAACAATTTCAGGCGACTCGCTATTTCTTAGTTCTCCTGTAAGTTTCAGCAGTTGACCTGTTTTATACATTGCTTGCCCAAAACTTCCTATATCATGATAGAGAATTTCGTCCATTGGTGCTTCCTCTTTTGAATGCATCTTAATAACAATTTCTTGATAAAAAAGCTCCATTAGGTTTTGAACTCTGTCTATTATTACCTCCTCTTCAATGATTTCTACAGGTTCTGGAGGGGTTGTAGAAATTATTTCTTCCTTTTCATGCTCAAAAAATGCTCGTGTCCTACTTCCAATAATCTCCTCCCTTAATTGATAAACCTGCTTGGGCACTGAAAAATTTTTTTCTGCAAAGTTTGATAGAATTTCTTTGCTTGCTTCAGAAATAGCTGTTTCTATAATTTCTGGAGATATAAATTCTCCTAAACCTTTTTGGCTTTCTCTCTGATACTGAATTGCTAAATCTAGGATCTTCGTTGTTAAATCCAAAATACTGCTTGTGACATCAAAAAATTCATTATATTTTTCTCTACCGAAAACTTTACGATTACTATTTAGTGTCTTTTGTGTCTCTTTGATTACCTTTATGATGCCTTGCGTTTGTTTTCCTATCTCTATAACTTCACGCCGAGATTTTCTCTGAATCACACGCTCCAGATAGTCTTTCCATACAGAAAGTTCACGAAAGCCAATATTTTTAATTGATTCTGTTTGTTCATCATCCATATTAAATTCATCTGCAAAATCCGCTAACATAACCGTAGTTTTTATCTGTTCTTCCATAGACAAATTTTCTTTTGCAAAAGATAAAAACATGGATGATAAAAATGATCTGATTTTACCAGACACCTCATAGTCAAATCCATCAAATATAATCCAGCCTTTATCCAGAAGCTCTTTAAATACTTTATCCCTATTCTTTTTGCTCATATAATTTAAATACTTATAAGCTTCCTCAATGGTAAATCTTCCGGCTTCACTAGCTAGGGTTTTAGCTCCGGCTAAAACAAGCACAATCATTTGAGAATTCCTTAATTTAAAAATATCGAATAATTTAAGATGTCTTTCAATGCTTTTTATCATAAGAATATCTTTATGAGCTAAATTGTAATCACCTTTTTCTTCTATATTGTTTTTATTAGAGCTAACAAAATTAATTTCGTTAGTAGTATCTACCGTATGAGCCATTTAATATCTCCTCTCTCAACAATATTTTTTAGTACTTTATAAGACTCCTAACATATAAATATATTTAGTACACTGTTGTATAAAATTTAATCTTAACTTTAATGGTAAAAACTTGATATAATATTTTTTAATTTTATAGAAAATAGAATAATAAAACTCATTAGTCTTGTTTTAATTCAACTTATTTACTACAATTTTACAGCATATTCCGATACCTCTCAACAATAAATAGCATATTACTATAAATATATTAATGACAAAATACTAAAAGAAGTTACACTATATTAATAGAAAATAATTTAGAAATAACTTTTGGTTAGAGGACGAATATTTAAAAAGTCTATATACTTGTACTAAACATGCAGATTTTTTTAAATATCATAGAAAGCTATTTTATACTTTATAAATGAATTTCCTTTTTTTAATACCATTCTAGTCCATAATTAGCTTAATATTATTTCTTTTAAAAAATATAGTCTGAATTTCATTCATAGGTATCATTTATTAATGATATCTACTGAAGTTTATACAGACTATATTTTACTCTATATTAAAATTTAAAATAAATACAATAACACTACCTCAACTCTATCTCTTAACTATCAACACACAGCTCTCCACGTGAGCCGTCTGAGGAAACATATCAACTGGCTGAACCTTCTCAGTTTTATATCCAAGTCCATCTAAAATATTTAAATCCCTAGCCAAGGTACTTGGATCACAAGATACATATACAATTCTTTTAGGATTAATAGATGTTATTGCTTCAAGTAGAGCTTTCTCACAACCTTTTCTTGGTGGATCTACAACCACAACATCTGCCTTTATTCCTTTAGTTATAAGGTCTGGTATTACCTCTTCTGCCTCTCCTACAAAAAATTCTACATTATCCACATTATTTGCTTCTGCGTTTTTCCATGCATCATCTATGGCTTGTGGTACTATTTCAACCCCATAAACTTTCTTAGCTTTTTGTGATAGAAATAGAGTTATTGTTCCTGTACCGCAATATGCATCAAATACAGTTTCTTCTCCTGTAAGGTCAGCAAATTCTAAAGCTTTAGAATAAAGCACTTCTGTTTGTGTTGGATTTACTTGAAAAAATGATAATGGGGATATATTAAACCTAAAGTCTCCTATATAATCAGTTATAGTATCCCTTCCCCAAATAGTTCTAGATTTCATCCCAAGTATTACGTTGGTTTCTTTGTCATTTATATTTTGAACTATAGAAGTTACTCCTTCTATATTATTTGTCATGAGTTCTATAAACTCTTTTTTATATGGAAGTTCAGTGGAGTTTGTTACTGGAACTATCATTACCTCTCCAGTTTTAAATCCCTTTCTTATCATAATATGTCTCATGATACCTTTAGGATTATATCTTCCATCTACTGTAGCTGGAGTTATGTTGTATTTCTTCATCCACTTTTTAGTTAGTTCTACAACCTTATCCCCAATCTCATCTTGAATATGACAGGTTTTCATATCAATAATATCATGACTTCTAGGAGCATAAAAACCTATCTTAAGCTCCCCATTAACTAATCCTATAGGTAATTGAACCTTGTTTCTGTATCTAAAAGGATTCTCCATTCCAATAGGCTTTAGAACTATATTTTCATCTAATTTTCCTATTTTAGTTATACAATCCTTAACTCTTTCCTCTTTAAAATCTATCTGAGCCTTGTAGCTTGCATGTTGAAGCCTACAACCTCCACACTTTTCATATATCCCACACACAGGAATTTCTCTTTCTGGAGATTCGTCTATAATTTCTAAAAGCTTCCCATATGCATATGTTTTTTTCGTTTTTACTATTTTAACTTTAACTTTTTCGTTTTTTAATGCACCCTCTATAAATATTGGATAGCTACCAAGCTTAGCTATTCCTTCTCCTTCATATCCTTGAGAAATTATATCTAAAACATATTCTTTATTCTTTTCAACCAAATCTATCACCCTTGCGCTTTCCTAAATTCGATAATATTAGAATATCAGTTAACTTTTTTTCATGCAACTATTATCCACACTTACTTCAGATTTATTCACAGCTTGATCAACAAAAAAGGTAAAAGCCTTTTTATTAGTATATGCTTTTACCTTTTCATTATTATATTAAAAATTCAATGCTTATTTTACTCTAATTACATTTATATCTTTTCATCATTATGCTTTATATGTGAAAGACCCCATGTATTCATAGAATCCAAAATCGGCTTTAATGAGTATCCAATCTCAGTCAATGAATATTCTACTCTAGGAGGAACCTCTGCATAAACCTTTCTTTCTATTATCCCGTCAGACTCCAACTGTTTAAGTTGTTGAGTTAACATCTTCTGGCTTATTCCATTAATTCCTTTACTTAATTCTGAAAATCTTTGAACCCCTTTATTTAATAGGTTTCTAATAATTAAAACCTTCCACTTATGTCCAATCAAATTAACTGTATGCTCAATTGGACAATGTTTATCACATGGCATTTTATTCCCCACCTCATCTTTATTCAATACATACCATTTGGTAAGTACTTAACTAAAAAGTGCCTTATTGCAAAAAGAAAGTTGCTATACTATGATGATTTTACAGCAGTTAATATATAAATTCAAGCGCTTGTATCAGTTCATTATGATTGCTGAATACTAGATATTATAACCATATAAAGGAGAAATAGTAATGCAAAAAATTAATATTGATAACATTACAGACTTTGTAGCTGATAAAAGTGCACGTAAAGGAATATTTGAAGAAGGTCAGCTAGATACAGGTCTTTTACTCTACACCCCTGGACAGACCACCCCTGATCATAAGCATTCAGACATTGATGAGGTGTTTTATATAATTTCTGGAGAAGGTACCATTACCATAAATAATGAGCCAATCTCTATAAAGGAAAAAGATATTATTTTTTCACCACATGGTGAAACTCATGGATTCAATAATACATCCTCATCCAATTGGGTTGTATTACAAATCAAGATTCAGCTACCAAAAGACAATTAACAGGAGGTATTAATTAATGTTTACTCACATCGACCATGTGGCAATCTCTGTTAAAGATAGAGAAAAGTCTATTGAATTTTATGAAAAAATTTTTGGTTTTAAAAAATACTTCGAACATAATGTCCCTGGCATACCAGAAATTGAAAAAGTTGTCTATCTTAAATTAGGGAACACAGTTTTAGAACTTGAGCATTGGACAAACAAAAAAATAAATTCTGGATCACATTTTTGCCTTATTAGTGATAACTTTGATGAAGACTACTCTAAATTAGTCGTGGCTGGTGTACCCATAGTGGCTAAACCACATATTCCTAGTCCAAGAACCCCTGAAGAAAAAGGATGGAAACGAGTTGTTTTCAAAGGTCCAGACGATGAACACATTGAATTTAGAGGTTAAACTAATTAAATGAAATCAAAAAGGTAAAAGCTTTTATCATTATATGCTTTTACCTTATGTTTATTGTATATTAAAATTTTATCCCTCTATAAAGGTTTCACAGGCTGTTCCATAAGAGCTTTTAGCCTCTGGCCCAAATATAACTAAATTATCTGCTGAACATTCGCCTCTTTTGTTATATGTACATTTTCTTGCTTCACATTTAACTTCTGGAGACATTAATATTCCGCTATTATTTGAAAACATCTGTTTTAATTCACCAACATAATTAGTATTGCCAACACTAGTAACAGCATTTTTAAAACTTTTTTCAGCAAATGTACCACACTGAGTTCCTGAAGAACTAGAAGCATCATGTCCTGTTACTAATATTACATTTGCAGAACATAATCCCGATATATTGTTAACACAATCCATAGCACTACATCCAAGTTTATTCATAAAATCCAGCTCCTTCTTTTATATTACATCTCTATTATCTACAAAAGAAAGGCTTTTATTCATTATCCAAGTTTTTTATAAAAGTTTCTAAATACTTTTCTAGTAGCTTTATTTCTTGGCTAGATAAACCCTCTGCTGCCTTTTTTATAGTCTCATTATTTATTTGCTCAAGCTCTTCCATATTATATAAAGCCTTTTGCGTTAATAGTAAATAAAAACTTCTTTTATCCTTAGGATTTTTAATTTTTTCTATCCATTCCTTATTTATAAGTCTATTAATAACTCCAGACAAAGTTGCTTTATCTAAATTTAATCTTCTTCCTATTTCTAAAGGGGTTAACTCTTCTATATCTCCCTTTAATTCTTCTATATTATAAATATCCTTCAAAACAGACCACTGAACTGCTGTTAATCCCAAATTTTCTAAGGATATATTTATTTTATTCTTTAAAAGTTTTGATGATCTATTAATTAACGTACCTATATTATTATCCATATTATCCTCCATATGGTTAGCATACAAACTAATAATATATTAAAAACGTCTTTCCATCAATAAAAACCTCTGAATTTCTAATTTTGTATCTTTCTTGAGAAAATGAATTTGATGGAGCTTTAAGAGAAGCCCATCAGAATAAAAGAGTCTTTTTAACTTTTTAAATGTTTAAACATTTAACTTTTTAACTTTTTATTAAACATAGTATTTAATGAAGCCTGAGAAACAGCTTCTACAGCAACAAGGTGTTTAACTTTATTAAACATAATCTTAACAAGAATGACTTTAATGAGGCTTGAGAAGAAGCCTCTACAGCAATAATGTGCACCATTCTTTATCGAAGTAATTACTGACTCTTTTTTAGCTTTAATTTTTATGAAAGGTATTACCTGCATCCTCTCTCCCCCTATTTCTATCATTCCTTAGCTAAGGTTACACTTATTAGATGTATTTGCTATGGAAAATGTTCTCAACATTTACAAAAATTATTTTCTACAAATTGCTTGTACATAAATATAGTTCGCACGCTAATTAGTTGTTTATATAAATATGATATTTTTCACTCATTTTTCTTAAAAAACTACAAAAAAAGAGCACCTTTCGGTGCAAGTAAATTGAATCAGTTGCCATTAGATTCTTATTTTATCTAACTTGGCTATGAAAACGCGCATTTCCATAACATTGATATTATAGCCTAAAACTGCCATGTTTAATTGTTAACATTTTGTTAATTTTATTCTAAAGGGGATAAATTCAATATTTTTCTTAGTATTCTGCTGTTTCTGGAGCCATAAGTAAAGCTATATTTAGGTTTCCATTTCTACAACGTAGCTCATCTAGAAATCTCTTTTGACTTACTGTTTTATCCATTGTTACGGTATAAACCAATTCAAATAAGCTTCCCAAATTAGTTGTTTTAACTTTTTTAAGCTCATATCCTGTTGTGAATTTCTCAAATACATCATCAAAAGCGCCTTCGTAGTCTAAATCTTCCGGAATAGATATTTTTAATAACTTTTCTGATACATTTTTATTCCCAAAGTTTATTAAACTTAATATAAACATAAGTGCACAAAGGATTGCTGTAAATAATATTGCATAACCTATAAAGCCAGCTCCTGTAGCTAATCCCGCTGCCATAGCAAATAACACATATGATATATCTTTTGGGTCACCTGGGGCACTTCTAAATCTTATTATTGAAAATGCTCCTGCTAAACTAAAGGCCCTAGCAACATTACTTCCTATCAATAATATTATTATAGCAACTACAGCTGGTAAAAGTACCATAGTCAGTGCAAAATTTTGTGAGTATAGCTTCTTACTACTGGTTTTCATATAGGTAGTACTAATTATTCCTCCTAGAATAAAAGATACCCCTATTATTAATAATGCAGTTACTAAAGATATTGTGGAATCAGTTGTTGTGGTTGTTGAGCTGAATATTGATTCAAGCATATGTTAAGTTCCCCTTTCGCATCCATACTATTTTTTATCATATTTTTATATTCATTACCGTATTTTGAAAAACTTGAGCTATACAATTTATATCCAGAAAGTAATTTAGAAAACCATAATGGCACAGTGTTTTCTGCTTTTACTTCCATAAGCCATAAATCATCCTCCACTAAATTATTTCCATAATCACCATACTCAAGTTTTAAATCATATCTTCTGGTTCTTATATTAGTATCAAAAGTTACTCTAAACTCACGATTTTCTTTCTCAAAATAAGCTATCCTGTCATAAGCTATATAAACCTTTGGTTCTAAATCATATATCTTCAATATATAAGATAGTTCCTTTAACACCTGCTTGTTCATATATTCCTTATACTCTGGCTTAATACCTGTATCTAAAAATTCATAGGCTTCATCTAGCTTCAAGGTTGTTCTCCTTTTATTAACTATACCTTTAAACTTTTTCTTAACCTCTAAGTATACTTTGTCATTTTCTTCAGGTACTCCATAAGATCTTAGTCTAACTTTTTCCTTATATTTAGGTTTATCTAAGGATCTTCTTATTAATAAGTCGTCCTTTGTATCATAATAAAGATTTGATATTTTATAGAACTCATCATTCTGATTAAATTCATCCATTTCCATACGTTTTAGTAATTCCCTCTTAAAGTCCATATATAATTCCTTATTCATTTGAAATTTGTTCTCGTATCTATTAAACACTTCTATAGCCATACAACTCACTCCTTATACTATTTCATTAATTTTTGTTAACAAGAACTTAATAATCTATGTTTAAAGTTTACTTTTTTAACCTTAAACCAACCTTAAAGAGTTTTTTAAGCTAATGTCTATCCTCTCCCCCTTTAAGCTTCATTTAAGCTTAGCTATGATATAATTAGGATAAAAACTACTTTAACAGGAGGAATATTATGAGGATTTTAGTAGTGGAAGATGAGATTCATTTATCAGAGGCTTTATCTCAAATATTAAAGAAAAATAATTATACTGTAGATGTAGTTCATGATGGTGAAGATGGATTAGATAATGCCTTAAGTGGTATTTACGATATTATACTATTAGATATAATGCTTCCTAAAATGGATGGATTAACAATTCTAAAGCATTTACGAAAGGAGGAAATAGCTACTCCAGTTATACTTTTAACTGCAAAAGGAGATATCTCTGATAAAGTTAAAGGGCTAGATACCGGCGCGGACGATTATCTAGCAAAACCATTTGCAACTGAAGAGTTATTAGCTAGAATACGTGCTCTTTCAAGACGTAAAAGTGAAGTTATAACAGACAACACCCTAAAAATAGGCTCTATGGAACTAAATCCAGCCACTTTAAAATTATCTATGGGTGATAAAGAAATTAAGCTTATATTAAAGGAAAGTGAGCTCTTAGAACTGCTTATTATACGCAAAAATGCTGTTACCTCTAAAGAGTTAATAATAGAAAAGATATGGGGCTTTGATTCTGAGGTTGAGCATAATCATGTAGAAGTTTATATATCTTTTTTAAGGAAAAAACTTTTGTTTTTAGATGGGGATGTTGAGATTAAAACCATACGTGGAGCTGGTTATATCTTGGAGGTTAAAAAATAAATGTTTAAAAAGCTTAGAAATAGATTTCTAATTCTCAACCTAGTAATTATTTCTGTAATGCTTCTTATTTCCTTTACTTCTATTTACGCAATAACCCACAAAAATATCTACACTCAGATAGATATGGATTTAGATAAGCTTTCCGGAAATGATGATAAAGGTAACAAACCTAAAATTAATGGTGACATGCCTAATGATAAACAGATGGATGGCCCCCAAAATGATTTTACTAAAGGGCAAGGTCCTATGGAAAGGTATGCCTTCACAGTTACTACTGATGGCAATTGGAACAAGTTAAGCACTTTTTCACGCTTTAGTATCTCTGATGAATTTTATGAATCAGCAAAAAAGGCAGCTATAAATAAGAAGGTTAATAGAGGATATATTTCAGTTGACGATACTGATTTAGCCTTTGTTATAAACCATACTTCCGGTGGTTATAACTTATATTTTTTAGACATAACCTTTCAAAAAAATACTCTCAGAAGTTTGATTTATACATTTACAATTGTAGCCTTCTTTATGTTAATAATCATTTTTCTAATTAGCAGATTTTTTGCTAATAGATCAATTCAGCCTATAAAAGAAGCCTTTGACAAACAAAAACAATTTATAGCAGATGCATCCCATGAGCTTAAAACACCTCTAACCGTTATAAATACAAATGTTGACGTACTTCTTTCAAATAAAGATGACTTAATACATAATCAATCTAAATGGCTATACTATATTAAATCTGAAGCTGAAAGAATGAATAAACTTACAAGTGATTTATTATACCTAGCTCAAGTGGATTATTCAGATGTAAAGATGATTTTTTCTGATTTTAACTTAAGTGAAGCCGTAGAACATATTATATTAACTATGGAAGGAGTAGTATTTGAAAATAATATCGCCCTTCATTATGATATTGAACCTAACTTAATAGTATCCGGTAATATAGAGCAGCTAAAACAAGTTATAATGATTTTTCTTGATAACGCTATTAAATACACAGATAAAAAAGGTAAAATAAATTTAGTTCTAAATAAAGCCCATAATAAAATCAATTTATCTGTAACTAACACAGGAAAAGGAATTCCAGAAGAACATATCTCCAAAATCTTTAATAGATTTTATCGTACTGATAAATCTCGTGCGAGAGATAGTGGCGGATATGGGCTAGGACTATCTATAGCCAAAGCCATAGTCGAACAACATAACGGAAAAATATCTGTAAAAAGTATTGTAGATAAAGAAACTACTTTTACTATCGAATTACCTAAAAATAAGTAATAAAAGCCTTTATACTAGCTATAACTTAATTGCTAATATAACGGCTTTTTCATATTACCTATTCTACAATATTTAAAATATCTTTAGAGGGTTTTAATGGCCCTCTTGATGAATCAACATAAGCATCTTTATCTCCATATTGAAAACACTCGCTTTCATAAGCTTTATCAGATTTTAAATTAAAGTATAGTCTATAATAATTAATGGGTTGGAAGCCTTCCTTATTTCTTATGTCCATCTTCTGCTCCTCATCATATACAAACTCTATTCCCAAATTATTTTTCATACTTTCTTTAACAAATTTATCTATATCTACTCCATCTTTAACTACCGATATATTTTTCTTATCAATTCTATCATTAGTTAACTCAGCTATTTTATTAAAGTTAGGGTTTTCTTTTTCTATATTCTGTTTATTCCCTTCTTTGTAAACTATAATTTTATCTGGTGTATTTATTATTGAAGAAACCTCTTTTTCTTGGTTATTGCACCCTGCTAAAAATAATGAAAATAGAACAATAGACCATATAGTAATCTTTCTCATATCATCATCTCCTTAATTATGTATAATCAATATAAATAAATTATACATAACTTTCCAATAAGTAAACAACATAAAAAACTATAGCAGAATGTGCTATAGTTTTTCACTAATAAATTTATTGTTTTGTTGGAGGCTGCTGCCCATCAGCTGGTGCTCCTTGCATTCCTCCTTTATTCATCCCGCCTTGTTGACCTCCTCCTGGTCCCATTTGGTTAGTTCTAGCTTCTGTTACCCCTGATTCTGATAACCAAGTTACTGAACTAGATATGGAGAAATCAACTACTTTTGTTCCAGCAGTATATTTTCCGTTGGTGTAAAGACCATTTTTTTCTGTTCCTGTTGATGATCCACCTGTGTATAATGTATAAGTCTTATCTTTTTGTAACTCTGGTGAAGTTATAACTATAGACTGATACGCTTTATTAGGGGTTATAGTAACAATAGTATTTCCATCGCTGTCTTGTAAGTGAACCATAGTTCCAGCTGCCTGACTGCTGTTATAAGTCATAATAACTGAATTTTGTGTTGAACTATCTGATGTAGTTTGTGCCATACCTGAGCTTCCATAAGCTATTAAGTATCCACCAGTTACATCAAAGGTTCCATCATAATCTAAACTAGCATTGCCATCATTAGTAGGTCCACTAACTATAACTGTACCTCCAGTCATATACATTGATCCATTTGAGTCCAGTCCATCTCCAGAGGCATTAACCATAACATATCCACCATTTATGGTAAGTTTCTTATCTGAAGATGCCGAGCTGAAATTATTTTCTCCTGGTCTTCCATTTATAGATGATCCATCATTCCCACCTGCAACATTTATTCCATCATCACTAGCAACAACATTAATATCTCCACCATTTATTGTTATATATGAACTTTCTATACCTTCATAACTCTTTGTTATGTTGATATTGCCATCATTTATTACCATAATGGTATCTGAATGAATTCCATCATCTCCTGAGGTAATTTTTAAATCTCCTCCATTTACTACAACACTGTTATTACTGTGTACAGAATCATCAGCTGAGTCAATATTAAAGTTTCCACCACCTATTCCTATTTCTCCTGATGCCTTTATCCCTTTTGTACTTGTAGTATCATCTGTACTATTTGATTCAGAGGTTTGTTGTGTATTTGTATTTCCACCTTGTTGTCCTCCAAATCCTCCGGGTCCTCCCATATCGTTATTGATTTTGGCCGGTGCATTTTCACTTCCTCCGCCAGCAGTAATATTAAATTCACCATCTTCTATAAGCAAATAAGTTTCTGCCTGTATTCCATCTTGCTCTGCCTCTATGTTGAATTTTCCACCTTCAATTGCTATGAAGCCTTTAGTTGTATCTGTATCATTTGTGGATTTAATTCCATCTCCTCCTGCATTTATAGTAATGTTTCCAGAATTGACTGCAACTAAATCCCTTCCAACTATACCATTATCAACAGATTTTACTTCTATATCTCCTCCAGTTATTTTTAAATCATCTTTAGTCTTTATCCCTTTACTGTAATTACCATTTACAGTCAATTTTCCTGACCCATTTATAGTAAGATCATTTTTGCTGAATAAAGTTGCATCTGGCTCATCCTCTGAATCTTCTAATGAATATTCTTTTCCATCCGTTAATGTATTTACTGTACCTTCTTCGATGGATATTATTGTTTTTCCTGCCTTTTTAGAGTATATTGCAGGATTATCACCGTTGCTTATATCCACTCCATTTAGTACTAATCTAACTATACCTTTATCCTCATTATCAATTAGTATTTGACCATCTGTTAATGTTCCACTTAGTACATAAATACCTGCTTTCGTTATGGTTATTGTGCTATCCTTAACTTCCACCCCATCTCCCTCTACTGTAGCTGATGCTCCATTTAATTTAATGTAATTAGGACTTTCATTTTTCCAATCTATATAACTATCTTCCTCATCGTAACTAACTAATTCACTTATTACTGTGCTTATACTCTTATCACCTATTATTGCTGCTATTGTTTGCTCTGTTGTCGTATTACTTGAAGTGTCTGTATTTGTTGTTGTACCTCTAGTACATGAATATAAAAAACTTGTGCACAAAAGTGCTGCTATTAACTTACTATATATTGATTTTCTATTCATATTTAATTCCTCCATTTCATAGGTTTATTTTATTGTGCATAACTTAAACAAACCTTAAATGAATTAATTTAAATACAAAAAAACTACCTAGTAGAGAAATTTAATTTCTATCTACTAGGTAGCTCAGTTATTAAGTTTATATTATTTTAAAGACTCTATTAAAGCATCTAACTTAGGATCTGACATGAAATTTTTAATTGTTACTAATTCAGCACTTGGGCAGCTCTTTTTTGCTCTGTCTGCTAAATTTTCTTGAGTTACAACTATATCAGCATCTCCTGGTATTTCATCAACTGATGAATGAGTTACTTCTATATCTAAACCTAATTTTTGAACTTTGCTTCTTATTTTTGAAGCTCCCATTGCACTTGATCCCATTCCAGCATCACATGCAAATACTATTTTGTTTACTTTTCCAGTCTTTTTAACTTTTAAGCTTTGTACAGCTTCTTTAGCTGATTCTAAATCTTCTTCATCTTGTACCTTTGCATTTTTAACAAATATTGAAGCTACTAAGAATGAAACTACTGCTGAAACAGCAACACCTGCAATTACTGATAGGAATGATCCTTTAGGTGCTAATGCCATTATAGCTAATATACTTCCTGGTGATGGGCTTGCTACAAGTCCTGCACCTAATATTGAGAATGTGAATACTCCACTAGCTCCACCAGCTATTACTGCTAATACTAATGCTGGGTTCATTAATACATATGGGAAGTATATTTCGTGAATTCCGCCTAGGAAATGTATTATTATTGCTCCTGGAGTTGAATCTTTTATAGATCCTTTTCCAAATACAAAGTATGCAAGTAATATTCCAAGTCCTGGACCTGGATTAGCTTCTAGTAAGAAGAATACTGATTTACCAACTTCTTTAACTTGTTCTACTGCTAATGGACTAAGTATACCGTGGTTAATTGCATTGTTTAAGAATAATATCTTACCTGGTTCTATGAATATTGATACTAGTGGTAAAAGATTTGCATTTACCATAGCTTCAACTCCGCCTTGTAGTATAGTAGTTATTGCTACTACAACTGGACCTATACCTGTGTATGCTAGCATTGCTAATATCATACCTAAAATACCGATTGAGAAATTGTTTACTAACATTTCGAATCCAGCAGGTATTTTTCCATCTACTGCTTTGTCAAACTTCTTGATTACCCATCCTGCTAAAGGTCCTACTATCATAGCACCTAGGAACATTGGCATATCTGCTCCAACTATAACTCCCATTGCAGCTATAGCACCGATAACTCCACCTCTTTGTCCACCTACAGTCTTACCACCAGTGTATGCTATTAATAATGGTAGTAAGTAAGTTATCATTGGTCCAACTAATTTTGCAAAATATTCATTTGGTATCCATCCTGTTGGTATAAATAAAGCTGTTATAAGTCCCCATGCTATAAAAGCACCGATGTTTGGAAGTACCATTCCACTAAGGAATTTACCGAATACTTGAACTTTGTTTTTAAATCCACTGTTTTGACTCATTTTTTATTACCTCCTTTTGATACTTTCATTATACGTTTACAGGTAGTATGATTTCAATCTATAGATACTGCTACATTGTCACCAAGGGTTAGTGACAAATTTTTATATCTTTTTATCTAGATAGTGACACTTCTAAACCATTGATTTTACTGAGTTGTAGCCCTATAGTTTTTTTGGAGTCTCTATCTACTCTATAGATTTCAGCCATTCAACTTATATGTTTCTCAAAAATAAATGTTATTATAATGGAAATAGTTAGCAACAAAATTGCTAACTATTTTTATATACATACATGACATTATTTAAATAATTCTCTAACTTGTTCATACTTACTTTCTATACTTATAAGTATGTTTTCATCTGATATCTCAGAAACTTCTTGAACAGCTCCTTTGATTCCTTTTTCTTTTATTAGCTCTTGTAATTTTAAGCTTTGAGGATCTTCTGGGTTATTGTAATATAATACAGCACCTACTCCTAGTAGTAAATTTTCTGTACTTATACCATATGACATAGAGTTTAATAGAGGTTTAACTAATCTATCACCTTTGCTTAACTTTCTGATAGGTTCTCTTCCTACTCTTTTTATATCATCTTGAAGATATGGATTTTTAAATCTAGCTATTATCTTATCTATATACTTTAAGTGAGCATCTCTGTCAAAATCATATTTCTTTACTAATCCATCTCCGCTTTCCACCATAGCGTGGTATACAACTTCATAGATATCATTGTCATTTATGCTTTCTTCTATAGTTTTATAACCTTTTAAATTACCTAAATAGGCAGTTATTGCATGCCCTGTATTTAAGGTAAATAACTTTCTTTCTACATATGCTATAAGATTTCCAGTTAAATTCATTCCACTTATTTCTGGGATCTCTCCTCTAAATCCATTTCTGTCTACATTCCATTCATAGTAGTTTTCAACTACTACATCAAGTGGATTCTCCATTTTCTCACTTACTGGAGGAACAATTCTATCAACAGAGCTATTAGGGAAACCTACGTATTTATCCACAGTTTCCTTTTCTTCTTCTGTTAAATATTTAAATATTTCTTCTTTTAAAACTTCTGATGCTCCTACTGCATTCTCACAAGCTATTATATTTAAGTTCTTTTCTACCCCTTTAGCTAATCTATTTTTTATTCCTTTTGCTAAAGTTTCTGCTATTTTGCTTAATATATTTACCCCTACTGCTGTAGTCATTATATCTGCTTCAAGTATTACATCCATTAATTTTTCATTGTTTATATTTAAAGCTGAAACATTTTCAACTTTTTCATCTCTTTTTTCATTATCTAATACATGAACCGTATAATTTTTAAGTTCATTTATTAACTCAACAACGGTATTGTTAGCATCTACGAAAGTAACCTCAAAACCAGAGTGAGCTAAAAGTTCACCTATAAATCCTCTTCCTATATTTCCTGCTCCTATTTGTATAGCTTTCATATCTCTTCCTCCTATTATTTTATACTGCACTAGCAAAAAGTTTGTATATTTTGTCTTTATCTCCAGTTGTATATAACTCTTTTGTTATTTCTTCATCCTCTAGTACTACTGCTATATTGGAAAGTATTTTTATGTGTTCATCACCTATTCCAGCTATCCCTATAACTAAATATGCTTTTTCATCATCAAATTGTATTCCATTTGGAAATTGTAATACTACTATTCCTGATTTTTTTATATTTTTCTTAGCTTCGCCTATTCCATGAGGTATTGCAACCCCCATGCCTATATAAGTTGTTACAACTTCTTCTCTTTCTTTCATAGCTTGAATATATTCTTCTTCAACATATCCAGATTCAACTAATAATCTTCCTGCCATCTCTATAGCTTCAACTTTACCAACTGACTCTAAACCCAGTCTTATATTAGCCTTTCTTAATATCTCACTCTCATTCTCTACAACGACTTCTTCTTTTTTATTTTTCTTAAAAAAATTGAACATTTATTTGCACCTCTTTTTTCTTTTTTAATTTCTATATTAATGATATTATAAACTTTTTTTATCAGTAATTTTTTGAACAATTTTAAAATAAAACTTAGTATATAAATTCTCTAAATAATTTAATAGTTGTTCCTTATCTTTAACAATAAAATCTTTTACTAAATTTTCATGTTGAATGATAGCTTCACTTATTTCACTAACTGTTTTCAATAATATAGTATTATTTTTCTTGGGTACTATTATTACAACAACAACTTTTAAACTTGGAAAATCTTCTACTTCTTTTTTCGGCCTTATTAATCCAAATTTTACCCCTTCAAAGGAATCTAATGTACAATGTAATAAACTTATTCCAAGTTCCTCTATAAATGTTGATCCTAATTTTTCTCTATACAATAATCCTGCTTTTATAAGAGCCTTTTCATTATTATCTTTTGAAAACAATATTGATGTTTTTTCTATTAATTCTTCTTTTGTGGTTATTTCATTATCTTCATAAACCTCAAAGCTATCTAATAAGGATTTTATTGTGTTTCCATAACTTGTTAGAGTTAATACGTCCTCATACTTCTGTTCTTTATTTGTTGATACTCCTTTTTCATTTCCAGCAATCCTATATCTATTTACTGGCATATCCAAAAACTTATTTATTTTCTCTTTGTCTTTGTCAGTTAACATAGGACTTACAATAATGCATGGAAATTTAACATCTAAGTTTATTGTGGATATAATTAAATCTATATCTTTTTCCATCAGCATTTTGTCATTTATAGTAAATGCAGAAACAGTATCTACAATATCAATATTAGGAAAAAGTATTAAAAGTTTTGCTGATAATAGTCTAGATGTTCCTATACCACTCCCACACGCTACTATTATTCTTGGCTTTGCAAGATTATTTTTTATTCTTTCTATAGCTGCTGCTATATGCATAGCTATATAGGCTATTTCTGATTCTGGTATAGTTCCTTTTCCTATATTCTTTAGTACCATACAACATCTTTTGCTAACATTATATATTTCTTTATAGTCTTCTTTTATTCTGTCTAACAGCGGATTTCTTATAACCAAATTCATTTTTAGCCTGCTGACAGCTGGACCTAAATGATTCACTAAATCCTGCTCTAGCTTTTTATCCTTTGTTAGGGGATAGGAAGTTTCAATTTCTGCTGTTTTTATTATTTCCATAGCTAGTTTAGATAAATGAAACTGGGTAATATTTTTATAGTCTTCCTTTGAAGTAACCATATCTAATTTTGCACCTTTAAGATGCATTGCTATATAGCCTATTTCTCCATCAGGTATACTAACATTAAAAGCTTCAGAAAGCTTTTTAGATAACTTTCTAGCTATATTAAACTCAGGCAAGTTCCTAAGTTCATTTAGAGCTTCTTCATTAAAATCAATTTTCTCTTCATTTTTTATTCTCTGTATGGCTAGAGATAAATGTACTATAAGCGCTATATATGCACTATCTGCTAAATGTAATTCTTCTTCACCTTCTAATTGAGAAACATATTTTTCTATAGTTTTAATAGTGTCTTTTTCTATAAGGCTTAGCAGTCTATTTTTTATATCTAATTCTAACTTGTTTTTATCTTTTTTATCTAAAGATATTTTCTCTTTTATTATGTTTATAATTTGTTCTTCATCAACAAATTCATAAACCATAGAGCTTATTGCCTGCCTTATCTTATCTTCTTCACCCTCAATATATATCCCGAGTCCTGGCTTACGTACTAATTTTAGATCTCTTTCTTTTATCCATCCTTCAAGCTTATCTAAATCATTACTTAAAGTTCCTTCTGATACATTTAAAACAGAAGTAAAATAATAAAGTTTTATAGGCTCCTTTGATAAAAGTAACTCACATAATATAAATAGTCCTCTTTGCTTAGGTGAGTAATCCTCTATTAAGAATTGATTATTTACTAATTCTAAAAGCCTTTTTTTCCCTTCCTGAGTTTCTTTTAATATTAATCCAACTCCAGGTTTTCTAACAAAATTAAATCCATTTGCTTTTAAAAATTTCTCTATATAAGGTATGGTTCTTAAAACAGTTCTTGAGCTTACATCTATTTTCTCTGCTATAGCGTTTATTGTTATTGGATTATCTTTATCAGATTCAATTATGGACATAATTATATCTTTTTCTCTTAAAGTAATGCCCATTATTCCATAAACACCTCTCTCTTAAATTCATACGACGAATCTAGTTTTCTTCGTAAATTCAGCCTTTTATACTATATATTTTAGTTTTTACAGCTTATTTATTCAACCTAAACTTAATCTATCCTAGTCATAATGTATTAGTGACAAAACTAAAAATCCTTTTGTAATAAGTGACATAATTAAATAAGTCCATAAAAAAACTAACTATATTACAATTAAATTGAACAATAGTTAGTTTTTTTATAAAGCACACTATATATACTTAAAATACTAATTTTATTTTTATATTGAGTTTTTCAAAGCTCCATCATTAATGTTAAAAAGCCTAGATGAAACTCTAATAAATTCTTGTAAATTGCAGTTACCAGCTCTTTCCCCTATTCCATTCATAGTGCAATCTACAAATCTTGCTCCGCTTTTAGCTGCTTCAATTGAGTTTGCAAGTGCCATTCCAAAATCATTATGTGCATGCATTTCTATATCTATAGGTACATTTTCTAATATATTAGTAATGGCTGTTCTTGTAGTAGATGGTATAAGTATTCCTACAGTGTCTGCATATCTTATTCTATTTACTCCTAAGTCTTTTAATATTTTAGCCATGTGTATTATAAAATTTATATCTGCTCTTGATGCATCTTCAAATCCTACTGTTACTTCATAATCCTTGTCTTTAACGAAATTAACACATTCTCTCATCTTATTTACAACCCATTTTCTATCTTTTTTAAGTTTAGAGTAAATCTGTATATCTGATACTGGTATACTTATATGAATAATATCTGGATTACAATCTATAGAATCTATCAAATCTTGTTTATTCAACCTATTCCATACAGATATCAATGAATTTTTCTTCTGCTCCATGATTTTATATATGCATCTTTTTTCTATTTCACCCATAGCAGGTATTCCTGCCTCTATTTGATATATTTTATTATTATCCATGATCTTTGCTATAGCTATTTTCTTCTTTAATGAAAATGCTATATCAGGACTTTGCTCTCCGTCTCTTAAGGTTGTATCTACTATAAATATATTATTATTCATGAAATACCTCCTAAATCATTTTATACTATTATATATATCTGATACCTCTTTATCATTTAAGCCTCTTCCTCTTCTTGTGCTTAATTCTCTAATCTTATCTAACATTGTTCCTAATCTATCTTCTTCAATCGGAAGTCCCAATTCTCTCAACTTCTTTTTTATTGCCATTTTTCCTGAATGTTTTCCTATTACTAACCTTCTTTTTATTCCAACTTTGGTTGGGTCAAAAGGTTCGTATATTTCTGGATTTTTAAATATTCCATCTGCATGTATTCCAGATTCAAATTCAAATATATTTTTACCTATGATAGGTTTATTACTTGGTGTCGCATTCCCTGTTATTTTTTCAATTAAGCTTGCCATTTTAGGAAGTACTGATAAATCTTCATCATTTTGTTGATTTAGTATGAAGTTTTTAGAAGCTAGAAGTTCCTCTAATGCACAATATCCACCTATACCTCCAAAACTTGTTGTCACACTTTTCCCCATCATTTTTATCCATTCTATAGCTATTGCAGTAGAACATCCATAATTGTTTTTTGGATTTAAATTTATATTCTCTCCCCATATTTCTTTTAAATTATAAAATACTTTTTTATAGTCATATAATATTAAATCATCCAATCCAGTTATTCGTATAAAATTATTAGCATTTAACCCTAATTTAAAATTAGAGAAAATTTCTATATCTTTAACCGTATTTATATTTATTTCTATCATAAAGTTAACTTTTTCTAAGATATATGAGGGGATATTATTGAGGTTAAAAATTATAAAATTTACATTGTCATACTGGTTCACTTCTAATCTATTTTCAACATTTAATATATATTCTACCCCTTGGGGCAAGGGTAGTAAAATATCTAAAATCCTTGGGGTAACCTCAATATAGTCCCCTCCTATTAATTTAAGATAATTGCATAATTCTCTAAGCTCATTTTTAAATTTTTTAAGCTTGTCGCCATAAATCTCATAAAGTGCAACAAAAGTTTTATCTATAATCGTTATTTTTTTATTTTCCATGCATATTCCCCCTTAGTTGCACTTAATATTTATACTATATAAGTAATCTTTCTACTTTTTCTCCACCTTCTATGTGACTATCCATAATTTCTTCTACATCGTCAGGTGTTACAGATCCATACCAAGTTCCTTCTGGATATACCACAACTATAGGACCCTTATCACAGATTGAGAAACAACCTGTGTTAGTTATCATAACCTCACCTGATAAATCTCTATCGTCAACTTCTTCTATAAATCTTTGAAGTATATTTACAGAATCCTTTGAATGGCAAAACCCCTTTTGAGTTCCATTGATTCTACAACTTGCACACACAAATATATGATGTTTTGGGCTTATCATATTATTTCTTCCTCCTTAATATAAACTAGTTTATTATCCTCTTTATTTTTTATAATTTCTTCAGCCGCAACCTTTATGGCCTTTTCTATTCTTTCATAGGTAACAAAAACCTTTATTCCCTTATCCTTTAACCTATTGGCTGGTGCATCACCAATTCTCAATGTTAAAACTCCTGAACAATCCTCAATTGATCTAAGTATTTTTGATATTTTATCATCTCTCTCGTCGCACTCTTCTGATCCTTGGCAGTATTTTTCTACTGATCTTCTTTCAACTAAAGAAACAATCCCTTCTTTGTAGTCATATATATAAAATTCGGTAACATGTCCAAAATGCTTATCTACTAACATTCCACTTTTTGATGCTACTGCAAATCTTAATGCTGATTCTTCCTCTTTTACTCCATCTTTTGATGAAAAATTCCTAAATTTAATGGATTCATCATTTTCCAATGTTCCTATAGCATCTGCTCTACATTGTTTGCAATGATACATTTGCTCTATATGCTCCCCACATGTCTTTCTTAAATCCATTAGCTCTTTGTTACTAACTAAAGGCATATCTTGAAATACGCTTCCCTTAACTGGTATAAGCTGCATTATATTTGTAATAGTTGCTCCATATTCTTTTACTGTTTTTACAACTTCCTCTATATGTTCATCATTGATCCCCTTAAGCATTACGATATTAATCTTGCAGACTATCCCTTTGCTTGTTAAGAATCTAAGCCCTTGCAACTGATTATTTAGAAGAATGGATGCGCCTTCTTCCCCAATATACTTAGTTCCAAAATAGTCAACAAATTTATATACCTTTGCTCCTATTTTAGGATCTACAGCATTCATAGTTATAGTAACATGACTAACTCCTAGTTCAACTAGATCATTTGCATAAAATGGTAACATCAAACCATTAGTTGATAAGCAGAATGTAACATCTTTATCAAATTCTTTTATTAACTTAAGAGTTTTTTTAGTTTCTTCAAAGTTTGCTAAGGAGTCTCCTGGCCCTGCTATTCCTACAACCGTTAAATTAGGCATTTTTTCTTTTACAAATTTATATTTTTCAAACGCTTGTTGTGCTGATAATACTTCTGTTGTTACTCCTGGGCGGCTTTCGTTTGGACAATCATATTTTCTTAAACAATAGTTGCAACTAATGTTACATTTAGGTGCTATAGGCAGATGTATCCTTGCATATTTATGAGCCGATCCACAGCTAAAACAAGGGTGAGTTTTAGTTTTTTCATCAATTGATTTAGGTTCTATTGTTACATTTGATACTTCTTCCACTTTCTTTCCCTCCTCTTTATAGAATTGAGTATAAATACTTTTTCTATATTTTCCTTCTTTAACTTCTAATATTTTATTTGTTACTTCATCAATCAGGTTTAAAGAACCAACATATCCTATACTCAATATTCTTTGACCACCTATCCTATCATGTATAGGGAAAGAAGCTCTTATTAAAGGAATCCCTTGCTTCTCTTCTATTCTTCTTCCATCGGAACTTCCAATCATAAGATTTGCTCCAAGATCAAGTGCATATTTTTCTATATCTTTAAAATCCGTATTATCTAGTATTTTATATTCATCTATAAACAATCTCTCAGCCACTTCATTTAATTCATCTTCTATTAATATCTTCATTTCTTTACAAGAGGTTCCTGTAGCTAGTAATACTGGCATAGCACCATTTTCAACACACAACCTTGCTGTAGAATAAACAAAATCCGGTTCTCCATATATAACTACCCTAGCCTCGGCATTATATTTATGAGAATCTATCATAGCGTCAATATATCTTCCTCTTTGAGCTTTATATCTATCTGGTACTGGTTTATCAGTTATTTCACTTAATAGTTTTAAAAACTCATCTGTATCCCTTAACCCTCTAGGCACATTGCATCTATAGTTTTTTATGCCAAATTTATCTTCAAGATATTTTCCAGCTGAATAATCATCTTTAACAAAGCTGCTTATTTCAATTGTGGCTCTAGCTCCCCCCATTTTTGATATATCTTTTATATCTGTTCCTGCTACTGATAACCTGTTGTATTTCTCAGTTCTTGGCGAATCTAGATTCTCAGATATATCTGGAAGTAATATATAGTCAATATCAAAGCTATCTAAAATCTCTTTTAATTCCCTTACATCTGCTGGACTTATATATCCTGTAACTACATTTATTTTGTTATTTTTCTCTTCTTCCATTTCTGTATTTTCCACTATACATCTTAATGCTTTTAGATATCCCTCGTATTGGCTTCCACCATAACCTGGAGATGGAACTGGTATTAATTTCACTTTTTCATCTGGGTGTTTTTCATGAAATATTTTTGATAGACGGGAAACATCTTCACCTATAGTTTCAGCTAAACAAGTTGTGGCTACTGCTATTACCTCAGGATTATATAACTTAATTAGGTTCTCTAGCCCTTTCATTAAGTTTTTTTCTCCACCATAAACTGTTCCTTGCTCTGTTAATGAAGATGAAGCTATATCTATAGGTTCATTATAATGTGTTGCCATGTGCCTTCTAATATATGTACTGCATCCTTGGGACCCATGTAGGATTGTCATTGCTCCTTTTATTCCATAAAAAGCACTTACTACTCCCATAGGCATACACATATTACAAGGATTAACTGTCAAGTTTACGTATTGTTCTCCCATACTATCACACCCCTACTTTTGTATATTTCCAAACTGGACTATTTATTGTTAAGTTTATTTCTTTAGCAAAATTAACAGCTCCTTCAAATCCTGCTAAAGGATGTTTTCTCTCATGATTATGATCACAAAAAGCTATACCAAGCTTATATGCTAGAGGTCTTTCTTTAACACCACCAACTAAAACATCTGCTCCCTTTTCATTCATAAACTTTTCAAGTTCATAAGGGTTTGCATCATCTAATATAACTGTTCCTGGTTTTACCAAGTTACCTATAACTTCATAATCATCTTTTTTCCCAGTTTGCGTTCCAACCACTACAGTTTCCATACCCAATTCTTCAAACTGCTTTATTAATGATATTGCTTTAAATCCCCCACCAACGTATATTGCTGCTTTTTTCCCCTCAAGGTTTTTTCTATACTTCTCTAGTACATTTCCTAAATTAGCTCTCTCTTTTTCTACAAATGCTAGCGTTCTTTTTATTATTTCTTTATCTCCCAAAGCATTAGCTACATTTATAAGAGAAGTCATTGTATCTTCTATTCCCATGAAACTTACCTTTATAAATGGTACTCCCATTTCTTTTTCCATTCTTTTTGCAAGATATGTCATGGAACCTGCACATTGAACTATATTTAAACTAGCGCCATCTGCTTTTTGAAGCTCCTCACACTTTGCATCACCTGTTATTTGTGAAACAACATTTATCCCCAAATTATTAAGATAGTTTTTAATTATCCACATTTCACCTGATAAATTAAAGTCTCCTAATATATTTACTCCTTTAATCTTAGGGGACTTAGTTCTTCCTATTAAATTCATAAGAGCATTGCATGCTGTCTTATATCCCATGGATTTATGTCCTGCAAATCCTGGAGACATTACTGGTATAACTGGAATTCCATATTTCTGTTCAGCTTGTTTACATACTGCTTCAACATCATCTCCTATAACTCCAACTATACAAGTTGCATAAACAAATATTGTTTTAGGTGAATGATTTTTCATGATTCCTTCTATTGCACCAGCTAATTTTTTCTCTCCTCCAAAGATTACATCCTTTTCTTTTAAATCTGTTGAAAAACTATTACGATATAGTTCTTCTCCACTAGATAAACTTCCTCTTATATCCCATGTATAACTAGCACATCCTATAGGTCCGTGAACTATATGGAAAGCATCCGTTATGGGATTAAGTACAACTCTAGCACCACAATATACACATGATCTTTGGCTAACAGATCCAGACACACTTTCACTATCACACTTCATAGAGTTACCATGATCGCCTTCTTTACAAAAAATAAAATCTTTTCTTTCATCTAAAATTTCTGCTACTGGTTTTGCTTCCATAATAAATCACCTTCCTTATAAAGTAAAAAAGGACTTCCAAGGGAAGATTTCCTCCCTTGAAAATCCTTTTTAAAAAATAAATTACATTACCATTTCAAAATCTTCATCTTCACAATCTCTATCTATTCTATCCATTAATGCAGTAAGAATTAATTCTAGAACTCTCATAGCTCCTCTATATCCTACTATTGGCATATATGAATGAACATATCTATCAATAATTGGGAACCCTGCTCTTACGAATGGAATATCCTCAGCTCTTGCTATGTATTTTCCATGAGTTCCACCTATTAATAAATCTACACCTTCATTTTTAATCCATTGATGTAATTCAAAAAGATCGCTAGTAGCTTTTGCTACACATCCTTCTACTCCAAACTCTTCAAATAGAGCTTTAGCAGCCTTTTCAAAAGCTATTCCTGGAGTACCTGTTATAACATATTTAGGAATCATTCCTAATTCTAATACAAATTTAGTTAGTCCAAGTACAGTATCAGGATCTCCATATATAGCAACTTTTTTACCATATACATATTGATGTGAATCAACTACTGTATCAACTAGTTGTCCTCTTTCGTCTTCTAATTCTTCTGAAACTTCTCCTTTAGAGAACTTAGATAATTCCATTATAAAATCATCTGTAGCTCCAATTCCTATTGGTAAAAGTAATGTTTTATATGGTACATTACATTTCTTCTCTAAATCTGTAGCTCCTAACTCAGAAGCAAAACTTCCTAGAGCAAGTGTTAATTCACTGTCTCCCATTGCCTTTATATCTTCTATCTTAGTACCGCCTTTAGGATACATTTCATATGTTCCAGTCATAGGAGCATCTAAAACTCCACTTGTATCTGGAAGCATTGTGAAGTCTATTCCAAAGTCTTTCATAAGACGTTTCATTTCTCTCATATCTCCTGGATTTGTGAAACCAGGAATTACATTTAATTTTCCATTGGAAGTTCCAGTTGAGGTTGCAAGATATTTGATAAATCCTGAAACCATATTAGAAAATCCTGTTACATGTGATCCTACATAACTTGGTGTATTGGTATGAACCATGTATTTTCCTTCTGGAATATTAATTGAAGTTATAATTGAGTTTAAGTCATCACCTATTGTCTCTGATAGACAAGTAGTATGAACTGCAATTATTTCTGGATCATATATTTCAAATAAATTTTTAGCAGCAGTTCTAAGATTGCTTCCTCCACCAAATACTGATGATCCTTCAGTAAATGATGATGTTGAAGCTATAGCTGGTTCCTTAAAATGTCTTGTTAAGTACATTCTATGGAATGAACAACATCCTTGAGATCCATGGCTGTGTGGCATGCATTTATGAACACCTAATGCTGCGTACATTGCGCCAACTGGCTGACAAGTTTTAGCTGGATTTATTTTTAGGGCTTTTCTCTCTTTTACTTCTTTTGGTGTTAAATCTAACATTATACCACACCTCCTAATGTTCCTTCTAATATAGGTTCCTTTTTCCAAGGAGCTACTGTATAGTTCCAAGCTGGAGTATATATTCCCATAGTAACGTCCCTTGCAAAGTTTACAGCTCCTTTAAATCCTGCATATGGTCCACTATAGTCATATGAGTGTAATTGTCTTGATAAAATTCCGCCTTTTTGAGCTACAAATTTATCCTTTATTCCTGAGAAGAATATGTCTGGCTTTAATAACTTTAAGAACTCTTCTGTTTCATAATGATTTAAATCATCAACAACTATTGCTCCCTTATCCATGCTTTTTTCCATACCACCGTAGTAGTTTAATGCTATTTCATCTTTTAATTGAGCATATCTTTCTTCTGGAATAACTAATCTGAATTTTTCTGGATCTTTTTCTAATTTTAATTCTTCTATATTTTTAGAATCTGCATCAACTTTCATAAATGGTACTACTTCGCTTCCTTCGTAGTCATCTCTATGAGCAAATTCATAACCTGCTAATAAAGTCTTCATACCTAAACTTTCTAATAGGTTTTGATAATGGTGAGATCTAGATCCTCCAACAAATAATGCTGCTGTTTTTCCAGTTAATTTATTTTTGTATAATTCCATGTATTCTTCGATATCTTGAAGTTCTTCTGCAATTATTTCTTCTGTTCTTTCTATAAGATCTTCATCTCCAAAATACTTAGCAATTGATCTTAATGATTCTATAGTACCATCAACACCTACAAAATTAACTTTTAGCCAGTCAGTACCATATTTAGTTTTCATCATTTCACCAATATAATTTATTGATCTATGACATTGGATTATATTTAAATCTGCTGTGTGTGCACTTTTAAGTTCTTCGTAACTTCCATCACCAGTCATTACTGATACAATATCATAACCGATTTTCTTTAATACTCTGCTGATTTCCCAACCATCTCCACCGATATTATATTCACCTAATAAGTTTATGGAGAATTTTTTAGGTACATAACTTCCTGTTCCTATAACATTTTTCATAAGACCATTGTTAGCTATGTGGTGACCTGCTGATTGAGATACCCCTTTATATCCTTCACAAGAAAATGCTAGAACTTTAATTCCATATAATGCTTCAGCCTCTTTTGCTACTGCATGAATATCATCTCCAATTAATCCAACTGGACAAGTAGAACAAATCATTATTGATTTTGGGCTAAATAACTCAACTACTTCTTTGATAGCTTGTTTAAGTTTCTTTTCTCCTCCAAATACTATATCGCCTTCTTGCATATCTGTAGAGAAACAATATTCTAAAAAGTTTTGTGTGTTTTCATCACTTTTTCCTTTATGCCTTCTTGTTCCCCATGTATAGAAACCACAACCTATTGGACCATGTGTAATTACTGCAACATCTTTTAAAGGTCCAAGTACAACCCCTTTACAACCTGCATAACAACATCCTCTGTTTGTCATTATTCCTGGTATTGTTCTTACATTCGAAGTTAACTCTGGTGCTTCTTCAGATATTTCTCCTATATGAGCTTTTCTATTTTTAAATACTTTGGCACTATAACCATCCAAAACTTTATCTATAGTACTCATTAAATTCACCTCCAAATTTACTTTTATATAACTATTTCTCCAGACTTATTGTCTCTTACTCTATATACTTCATTAACTGGTAAAACAAATATTTTTCCATCTCCCGGATTTCCTGTGGAGTTAACCTTTATAATTATATCTATAATTTTTTTTACATCTTCATCTTTAACTACTAATGTGAATAATCTTTTAGGTATAAGTCTTCCAAGCTCTGATATATTTTCAGCTACAGGTGAGGCAGGTATGTTTTCATCAAGAACTAAATCTTCAATTAAAGCCATATTTAATGATTTTTTCCCTCTCCCTAAAACTTTTCTACAAGTAAATGAGGGGAATCCAGCCTCTGCGAGAGATTCTTTTGTTATATTTACTTTATTCGAACGAATAATTCCTATTATTTCTTTCATTTATAGCACCTCAACTTTTATAAGACTTCTTTTCCACTACTTATGGTATACGCCGTTTCTACTGGAGACACAAATATTTTTCCATCACCAAAAGCTCCTTTTATTCCTGTTCTTGCAGTTCTCATTATTATTCTTATAACATCATCTTTATCTTCTTCATTTTTTACTACTACTAGGATCATTTCTTTTGGTAATTCATCATAATATATATCTCCAACTTTAATTCCTTTTTGCTTTCCACGTCCAAATACATCCATTTTAGTCACTTCTGGAAATCCAGCTGATAAAAGTTCTGATAGTACTGTTCCTACTTTTTCAGGTCTTATAATAGCACGAACCATTAACATAACAATTCTCTCCTCTTATTCACATATGTTCTTTATTATTTTCTTATAGATCCATTAATCCATATTGCATTAATATTTCTTCTAATCTATCTTGGCTCATTGGTTTTGGAATTACAAACATATCGTTATTATCAACTTTACTTGCTAATGTTCTATATTCATCTGCTTGTTCACAAGTTGAATCAAATTCTATTACTGTTTGTTTGTTTATTTCAGCTTTTGTTACCATTGGACTTCTAGGTACAAAGTGAATTAATTGACTTCCTAATTCTTTAGCAAAGTTATCTAATAATTCATATTCATTTGCAACTTTTCTTGAGTTACAGATGATTCCACCTAATCTAACTCCACCAGTGTTTGCATATTTTTGGATACCTTTTGCTATATTGTTAGCTGCATATAATGCCATCATTTCTCCTGATGCTACTATATATATTTCTTGTGCTTTTCCTTCACGTATTGGCATTGCAAATCCACCACATACAACGTCACCTAATACATCATAGAAAACATAATCTAAATCTGATTCGTAAGCACCTAATTGCTCTAGCATATTAATTGAAGTTATTATACCTCTTCCTGCACATCCAACTCCTGGTTCTGGACCGCCTGATTCAACACATTTTATACCTCTAAATCCTGGCTTTAAGATTGAATCTAAATCTACGTCATCTCCTTCTTCTCTTAATGTATCAAGAACACTTTTTTGTGCTAATCCTCCTAGTAATAATCTTGTTGAGTCAGCCTTAGGATCACATCCTACTACCATTATCTTCTTGTCCATTGTAGCAAGCCCTGATGTTAAGTTTTGTGTTGTTGTAGATTTACCTATTCCACCTTTTCCATAAATAGCTACTTGTCTCATTTTTATACTCCTCCTTCAAACTGAATATTTATTATAAACTTATCTAAAACTGAGTTTTAGATAAGATTTATACTTAATTTTAGATAATAAAAAAAGAAGTCCATAATTTAGATAATTCATAAATAACCTAAATTTCTAGACTTCTTTGCCCGCTTAGTTAACAGACTTCTTTGTCCAATATAAAACATAATTTAAATTTCATAAAAATATCATATTTAAATGAAATTTTATCAACTATACACATAATTTTTTATTAGTTTGTTTACTTGTAATTTATGTTCTTAATATTATCATATATTTTTTTGCTTTACAATAGGAAAAATGAAGTTTTTTACTATTATTCTAATTGAAACCTATTATCATTTCACGAATTATAATGATACTGCCAATGTAAATGTTTTTGATATTATAAAACTTTTTTTAATTTTTTTTATATTTCATTCGTAAAATTGATTAATATTTCTTCTATGCTATAATTTACTTATATTCCTTATTCGAAAGGAGATTTAATTATGACTCAAGATAAATCCTTAACACCTCAAGAGGTAGCAGATATTTTAAAGATAGCAAAAAATACTGTGTATGAACTAATAAAAAGAGGTGAACTTAAAGCTTATCGAGTTGGAAGAAAATTTAGAGTAGATTTTATAGATGTGGAAGAATATAAAAACAATTCCAGAGACAATAAAAAATCAATATTTAGTGAAATAAGTAGTGTAAATATTGAAAATGCTAAAGTAAATTCTCCTATTCCAAATACAGGAGTTATTTTATGTGGTCAAGATGTAGCTTTAGATATTTTGTGTAGACATATTGAATACCATCCCAAGGGCATTCAAATACTTAGATCTTATATGGGATCATACAATGCTTTGTATTCCTTATACCAAGATAAGGTTCATATAGCAACAACTCATCTTTGGGATGGAGATACTGATAGCTATAATATTCCTTATATAAAAAGATTAGTTCCTGGAATACCAACCATAACTGTACATTTAGCTTGCAGAAATATAGGATTCTATGTTAATAAAGGAAATCCTAAAAATATTAAATCCTGGTTAGATTTAGATAAAAAGAACATCTCCATAGTTAATAGAGAAAAAGGCAGCGGTGCAAGGATATTATTAGATGAGCATCTACGCTTACATAATATTGATCCTGAAAAAATAAATGGATATGCTAAAGAATGTACATCTCATCTAGCCGTTGCAAGCGCTATTTCTCGTGGTGATGCAGACTTAGGAATAGGCACTGAAAAAACAAGCCTGCAAGTTCAAGGTATAGAATTTATACCAATGAAAAAAGAACGCTATGAAATAGTTATAAAAAAACAAAATTCTACTATGCCTTATTTTGATATCTTAATGGAGATTTTAAATTCTGATGAGTTTAAATTAGAGCTTCAAGGTCTTGGTGGATATGATATAACTGAAACTGGTAAAATAATAAATTAAAAAAGTGGACTTCGCATCAGCAATTCTTAAATGCTAATGCAAAGTCCTTTTTTAAGAAACTAGCTTGCAATTATTGATGTAACTAAATTAAGTGTATTATCTAGTGAAATCTCCTTAACTATTTTATCTATATTATTTACCATGTTTTTTAGTTCTTTAGGATCATTAAATAATCTTTTAATTATATTATTTAAATTATCTCCTTCTGCATATATAGCAGCCTTTTCATTAACTAAAAATCTAACATTCTCTTCTTCTTGTCCTGGTATGTAATAAGGTATTATAATTGGAAGCCTCTTAACTAATGCCTCAGTTACGGTTAAACCACCTGGTTTTGTTATAATCAAACTTGCTCTATCCATTAACTGAGATACATTTGTTGTAAACCCTAAAATTATTAACTCTTTACTTATTGGTACTGTTTTATAGTTCTCTTCAAGTTCTCTTTTTAAAATTTCATTATTTCCACATACAGTTATTATTTTTAAAGGAATATCTAAATTCATTAGCTCAAATAAAGCTTTTTTCATAGATTTTAGTCCCATACTCCCACCCATTAGTAATATAGTAAATTCTTCTTCTCTACTTATACTATTAGTGAAATTCATAAAATCTCTCTTTACAGGAATTCCATAGCTATATATTCTTCCTTTATCTATTCCCTTTTCTATAAGACTTTCTTTCGTGTATTCACTTCCTACTATATAGGCATCCACACTTTTGTCCACATAAGTACTATGAGCTTTATAATCGGTAACTATAGATATAAATGGAATATTAATTTTATTTTCTTTTTTTAGATTTGCTATAACTTTAACCAATAATGGATGAGTAGATATTATTATATTAGGTTTATATTCTTTTATAATTTCATAAGTACTATCCTTTATAGATTTCCCTAATATTCCACCTATACTATTACTGGTTAATTTGTGATTGCTTGCTTTATATAACATTCCAAATAAACTAGGTACTTTAGTTGCAAGAATTTCGTATCCTCCTGATACCAATTTATCTAAAACTTCTCCAGTCTCTTTTATAGGTTCTATACATTTAACTTCGTAGCTTTGTTTTTCAAGCTCTTTTTTTAATGAATCTGCTACTGAATTATGACCTTGTCCTGTTGATGCAGTTACTATCAATACCTTTTTTACAAGATTCATAATAAAAATACCCCCTAAGTTATTTCTTATATTAATTTTATTATAAACCCATAAGATTAAAAGCACCTTAAGTAAATCTAAACAAATTCTTAACTTATTCATAAAAAAATAAAACTGTCTAAAGATACTTATCATCTTAGACAGTTTTATGTATTATTCTACTATGCTTATTTTCATCATGTTAGTAGCTCCAACTTTTTCAACTGGAACTCCAGCAACTATTACTACTGTATCACCTGACTTAACATATTTAGTTGTTTTAGCTATATCAACAGTTTTTTCCATCATTTCATCTGTTGAATTAACTCTTTCAGCTACTATTGGATATACTCCCCAACTTAAAGCTAATTTCTTTGCAACTTTCTCGTCTGGAGTTACTGCAATAATTGCACAATCTGGTCTACATTGAGATATTCTCTTTGCAGTTGCCCCTGATTGAGTTGATGATATTATTGAACTCGCTTTTAATTCATATGCAGCATTACATGCAGCTCTTGAAATAACTCCACCAATTGCTGGTATATGTCTTTTAGCGCTAGATACTGCTAATTCATAACTTAATTGATTTTCAGTTTCTTTAGCTATTTTAGCCATAGTTTCAACTGATTCTACTGGCCAGCTTCCATTTGCAGATTCACCTGAAAGCATTATAGCATCTGTACCATCTAATATAGCATTAGCTACGTCTGAAACCTCTGCTCTAGTTGGTCTTGGGTTTCTTATCATAGAATCTAACATTTGAGTAGCAGTAATAACTGGTTTACAAGCAGCATTACATTTATCTATAATCATTTTTTGCACAGCTGGAACTTTTTCTATTGGAATTTCTACTCCTAGATCTCCTCTAGCTACCATTATTCCATCAGAAACAGCTATGATTTCATCTATATTGTCAACACCTTCTTGGTTTTCTATCTTAGAATATATATCTATATGACTTCCGCCATTTTCTTCTAATATTTTTCTAATAGCTATAACATCTTCTGCTTTTCTTATAAATGAAGCAGCTACCATGTTAACACCTATTTCACAACCAAATTTAAGATCGGATTCATCTTTTTCAGTCATAGCTGGTAATTTAATTGCTACTCCTGGTACATTAACACCTTTATGAGTTCCAACCATTCCTGTATTTTTAACAACACAGTTTACTTTACCTTCTTCAACTGATTTAACTTCTAATCCAACTAAACCATCATCTATTAATATAGTATCGCCAGCTTTAACATCTTTAGCTAAACCTGTATAAGTTACAGAACATTTTGTAGTATCTCCAACAACATCTCCACCTGGATATATTGTGAAATCTGTTCCAACAGTTAATTCAACCTTACTTGGTTCAAATTTTCCGGTTCTTATTTCTGGTCCTTTTGTATCTAAAAGAACTGCTATTTCTCTATTATATTTTTTAGCTAATTCTTTTACTTTGTTTATTCTTGTTGCATGCTCTGCATGATCACCATGTGAAAAGTTGTGTCTAGATGCATTCATTCCTGCTTCTATAATTTTTGATAAAATTTCATCGCTATCACTAGCCGGTCCAATTGTACATATTATTTTTGTTTTTCTCATAGATAACACTCCTTATTTTTTAATTCCAAAATGCGTAAATAAAATAAATTAAAAATAAATATATTTAAAAAGCTATTGCTTTTAAATTAATTTTATGATGATATTTCAGTAGCTATATCGTATAATTTTTCATCAAATTTTCTTTCTATTGCTAAAGCTTCATCTATATCCACATCAATTACTTGATTATTTCTTATTCCTATTACTCTAGCAGTTTTTCCTTCTAATAAAACTTCCACTGCTCTATGACCTAATTTTGATGCAAGCACTCTATCGGAAGCTGATGGACTTCCACCTCTTTGAATATGTCCAAGAATAGTAGCTCTTGTTTCAATTCCAGTTACTTCTTCGATGTATGAAGCTAATTCTTCCGCTCCACCTACTCCTTCAGCAACTAAAATTAAATTGTGCATTTTTCCTTTAACTTTTCCTTCTAATATAGTTTTGCATAATTCATCTTTGTCAAAACCTTTTTCTGGCACTACTATTGATTCTGCACCACCTGCAAGACCTGCATATAAAGCTAAATCTCCACAGTTTCTTCCCATTATTTCTACTACAGAAACTCTTTCATGAGAAGTTGAAGTGTCTCTTAATTTATTTATAGCGTCAAGCACTGTATTTAAAGCTGTGTCAAATCCTATTGTGTAGTCAGTATAAGCTAAGTCATTATCTATAGTTCCTGGAAGTCCAACAGTTTTAACTCCAAGTTTAGAAAGAAGTTTAGCTCCTGTGAAAGATCCATCTCCACCTATTACAACTAATGCGTCTACTCCATAAGCTTTAAGTATTTTTGCGCCCTTTTCTCTGCCTTCTTCTGTTTTAAATTCATTACATCTTGCAGTCCTTAAAACTGTTCCACCTCTTTGTATAATATCTGATACTGAACGTCTGTCCATTGGATGAAGTTCTCCACTAATTAAACCAGCATATCCTCTTTCAACACCCATTACTTCCAATCCATTATGTAATGCGGTTCTTACAACTGCTCTTATTGCAGCATTCATTCCTGGTGCATCTCCACCACTTGTTAAAATAGCTATTTTTTTCATTAATTATGCCTCCTCTACACTATAGGGACACAGCTAGTCCCACATATGCTAAAATTTACCCACCACTTTTAAAAAAAACGTATTAATCCTATTTTCATACTTAATACTACTTATTATTCGAAGTTTTCTCAAAATTATAAATATATTAAGACAAATTAATTTTACTTAAAGTTTCGGGTATTTTCAAGCTTTTTACTAGGTTTTATTACAAAAAATAATGTAATCTATTTCATTTAACTATATTATACCCATTTCTCTTATTAATTATTATTTATTAACTTTTTGTCAAAGCTTTTATAAGATTTAAATATTTAATAAACTATTTAAAAACTTTCAACATTTTTTTCTATAAATCTACATCATATATACTATATCAAAAACCTTTAATTATTTCAAATACAAATAATGAAAAAAAGAGCTCCCAAAAAAATTGAGAGCCCTCATTTTTAATCAACTAATTTTACATTATCATTTCCAAATTTCTTTCTTAGATACTCTAAAGCTCCCTTGTCTAAATCTACCCAACAATCTCTAGATAATCTAAAGTTTTGTTTTTCTTTTTCAGTAAAAATATTAACTGGTGTATCACCTTTGTATTCGGTCAAAAGAACTTTAAGAAGCTTATTAATCTCTTTAGCCTTGCTAGTATTCTCTACGCGAATATAAACTTTTTCTGTGTTTATTTTTTCTAACGGAGTTATATCTTCACACAGAATTTTAGGTAATTCTTCTTCGTTTATACTTACTCTTCCTCTTACTACAACCAAGCTATCCATATTAATAAGTGAATTTACTTTCTCCAAAGTTTTAGGGAATACTACAACCTCCATAGATGCTGTTAAATCCTCTATCTTAACAAATGCCATCATAGTATTGTTCCTAGTTACTTTTCTACTTACATAACTTATTATTCCTGCAACTACAACTCTAGTTCCATCTTCTATAGCATCTTCCTTATATCCACTCATACCAACTGTAAGTACGTCATGTATATCTTCTTCCAAAACTTCCTTTGTAGCCATTATTTTATCTATAGTGGTACTAGTTTGTAATTTGATACTTTCTTTATAATCATCTAAAGGATGCCCACTTAAATATAAACCAGTCATCTCTTTTTCCATTGTTAAAATATAATTTTTCTTAAATTCATTTATCTGCGGATATGTAACCTCTGGTATAGATACATTTTCATTAAGATCAATAAATAAATTCATTTGTCCATCTATATTCCTTCTCTTATCTCCAGCAACTGAATCCATAACTTTTTCATGAACTGCTAAAAGTCTTGATCTATATACATTAAAACTATCAAAAGCTCCTGATTTTATTAAGCTTTCAACTGCCCTCTTATTTATAGATGAAAAATCCATCTTATTACAAAAATCTTGTAGGGATGTGAATTTCCCCTTCTCATTTCTTGCTTTTACTACTGATTCTACAACGTTATAACCTACATTTTTTATTGCAGCTAATCCGAATCTTATAGTATCTTCTTTAACTGTAAACTTAGAATAACTTTCATTGATATCAGGTAACAGAAGTTTAATGCCTAATTTTTCTGCCGAGTTTATATAGGCCGCTACTTTATCATTATTTCCCATTACTGAATTAAGCATTGCAGCTATAAATTCTACTGGATAATATCTCATTAAAAATGCAGTTTGATAACCTACTATTGCATAAGCAGCTGCATGGGACTTATTAAAAGCGTAACTTGCAAAGTCAATCATTTGATCAAATATTTTATTCCCAGCCTCTTCTGAAATGCCATTACCTACACAACCTGGAACTTCAATATTTCCTTCTTCATCTACTATTCCATAGATGAAGTTTCGTCTTTCCTGCTCCATTACCTCATGCTTTTTCTTTGACATAGCTCTTCTAACCATATCTGAACGTCCTAAAGAATAACCTGCAAGATCCCTAACTATCTGCATTACCTGTTCTTGATATACCATAACACCATAAGTAACATCCAATATGTTTTCTAATTCAGGTGTTATATATGTAACCTTATCTGGATTTTTTTTACTTTCTATATATCTAGGTATTTCTGCCATAGGGCCTGGTCTATATAATGATATACCCGCAATTATATCCTCTAAAGAATCCGGCTTTAAATCCTTCATGAAGCTAGTCATTCCAGCTGACTCCAATTGGAATACACCTACAGTTTTTCCCTCTCCTAACATCTTATAGACTTCTTTATCATTAGTATTAATATCATCTAAATCGATCTCTATACCTCTATTTTGTCTTATCATATCAACAGCATCCTTCATTACTGTTAATGTTCTAAGTCCTAAGAAATCCATTTTTAATAAACCAAGTTCCTCCAAGGTATTCATATCAAATTGAGTTACAATATTATCTTCATTTTTCTGTACTGGAACATATTCTACCAGTGGTCTTGAAGCAATTACAACACCAGCTGCATGGGTTGATGAATGTCTTGGCAATCCCTCTAAATCTCTACTTACATCTATTAAGTTTCTTACTCTATCTTCATCATCATATAGTTTTTTTAGCTCTGGATTTAGATTCAATGCTTTTTCTATAGTGATTCCTAACATTGTAGGAATCATTTTAGCTATTTTATCAACCTCTGCATAAGTATAATTCATAGCTCTTCCAACGTCCCTTATACAGGCTCTTGGAGCCATTGTTCCAAAGGTTATTATCTGCGAAACATTGCTTTCACCATATTTATCTACAACATAGTCAATAACTTCTTGTCGCCTTTCATAACAAAAGTCTGAATCTATATCAGGCATACTTACTCTTTCAGGATTTAAGAAACGTTCAAATAAAAGATTATATTTTATTGGGTCTATTTTTGTTATACCTAACGTATAAGCTACAATTGATCCTGCTGCAGACCCTCTTCCAGGACCTGTTGGGATGTTATTTTCATTTGAAAATCTTATAAAGTCCCAAACTATTAAGAAGTAATCTACATAACCCATCTGGTTTATTACTCCAAGTTCATACTCTAATCTATCCACAAGTTCTTTTACTTCAGTACTAATAATTTTATATTTCTCTATATTTTCATAAGAGTATTTTTCATTGGTTATATTATACTTTTCTAATAATCCCATAAAACATACATCTCTTAAGTACTCATAAGGATCTTGACCTTCTGGTAGTGGAAACTTAGGTAACTTTGATTTATGAAACTCATAATCAAAATTACATTGTTCAGCAATTTTAATTGTATTCTCAAGTGCCTCGGGAACATAAGAAAATAATTCCCACATCTCTTCTGGAGACTTTAGATAAAACTCATCAGAAGGATATCTCATCCTCTTTTCATCTTCTACTGTTTTTCCTGTTTGAATACACAATAATATATCATGAGATTTATAGTCCTTCTTCTCAATATAGTGAGTATCATTAGTAGCAACTAAAGGTATTCCAGTTTCTTTAGAAATTTCTATAAGACCTGCATTAACCTTTCTTTGCTCTTCTAATCCATGATATTGGAGTTCTAGATAAAATCCTTCTTTAAATATATCCTTATATTCTAAGGCAATATTCTTTGCCTTATTATAATTACCATTATTTAATGCTGAGTTTACTTCTCCTCCTAGACAAGCACTCAATCCTATTATACCTTCGCTATGTTTTCTCAAATATTCATGATCTATTCTTGGCTTATAGTAAAAACCATCCGTTGAACCCTTTGATACAATCTTCATCAAATTTTCATAACCTTGCTGATTTTTAGCCAAAAGAACTAAATGATGGGTTTCATTTTCACTATCATTATTTTTTATGTACATAGATTTAGGCACCACATAAACTTCACAGCCTAATATAGCTTTTATACCCGCTTTCTTGGCCTCTTTATAAAAATCGACACATCCATACATTACACCATGATCAGTTATTGCTATTGATTCCATCCCTAATTCTTTTGCTTTTTTTATTATTTTAGATATTTTACCTGAACCATCTAACAAAGAGTATTCTGTATGTAAATGTAGATGACAAAACTTCTTTTCACTCACTCCATCACTTCCTTCCCTATCTTCTATTTTAGACAAAAATAGCCCTAAATAAAATAGGTAAATCATCAAAGTTATAAATAAAATAAGACCACTACACAATATTGAAGCGATCTTATTTCAAAAAACACCTTATTCTATTTTAAATATCCCTACGTTCTCTTTCATTACTGCAGTCATATCCTTTAAGTCTTTAGATGTTACAGAAACATCAAGTGATGATTCTTTCATTTCCTCCATCGAAGCCGATATTTCTTGTGCTAATGAAGATATTTCCTGGGAAATTGATGCCACATTTTCACTTTTTATGACGATATCATCCTTATTAGACGACAACCTTTCAACGTACCTACTTACATTATTTATCCTAGGAGTTATTTCTTCAATAGATGATGATATCTCTTTAAAAGAAGTCATCGATGTATCTATTGTCTCTCTTTGTTTCACTATCTCGTTATTCATCTTTTCACTAGTCGAGGAAATATTTCGTGTATCTTTCAATAAATCAGATGCTATTTCAAAGATTTTATTTGAAGCTATTTTACTTTTTTCTGCTAGAGTTCTAACTTCATCAGCTACTACACCAAACCCTTTTCCTGCATCACCAGCAGCAGCCGCCTCTATTGCAGCATTTAAAGCTAAAAGATTGGTTTGTTCTGATATGGATTTGATTACTGAAGTAAACTCATTAACTTTTTTAATATTTTTGTCCATTAAATTTATTTTTTCTTTAAATTCACTAAATGTCACTATAAGCTCTAACAATCCTTGGACAACCATTTCCATAGAGTTATTAGACTTTTTAGCTTTTTCATCAATGTCTACCGCTCTAGTATTTATCTCCTCAAATTGTACTACTATTTTATCAAGTTCTCGTCCAAACTTATTCACTATTTCTACTGTATCGGTTAATTCCTGTGCTTGAGTATCACTTCCACTTGCAACTTCTTCTATTGCATGGGCTATGTTTTCAGTTGAATACACAAACTTACTTGAAATATTTGATAGATTTTCGGACTTCATATCAATACTATCTGAATTTATTTTTATTAAGGAAATTATTTCAGAAATATATTGCTGGGTTTTATTAATAGCATTTGCTATGTCTCCAACCTCATCTTTTTTCTTCTTTAAATTCTCTTCTACACCTTTTGTTAAGTCCCCAGTTGAAAGTATAGTCATATGATTGTCTATTTTCTTTAAATTTCGTGTTATTAGGTTTATTATTATTAATGCTGTCAATACACCAATAATCGCAACTATGCCTCCTAAAGCAGAGAAATACTTTGACAACTCATCAACCTCTTGCTGTATTCCCTGTTTATCTAGGTATTGACCAAATGACCACCCAATTACTTTTATTTTCCCATATGTTATTATATTATCTTTATTGTTGAGTTTGTATTCTCCTGAAGATACCTCACCTTTTATCATTTTTTGTTCTATATCTGCTAATCCAACATTAGCATCGAGCTCACTTAACTTTTTACCTATAAACTCTTTGTTAGTATGTATCTGTATAATTCCTTGTTCATTTAGTATAATCCCTGCCCCATATCCTGAGACTTCCTCTTTAACTATTCTGCTAAGCTCTGGCTCAATTCTATTTACAACTAGTATTTTAGATATCCTACCATCTACTACTATCGGAACTAAATAAGAAAATATAGGATTATTCTCTCCATCAATCCCAACTTTTTTTACTAACCCTTCTCCATTAAGCACTCTAGTTAATAACTCTTTATCTTCAAGCATTCCAGTTGTGTCATCACTATATTTTATACTCCCATTTTCATCTATAATTCCTATAGATATATGATCCCTTGATTTTTTTTGAGAATCAAGTAAATTTTTTAAGGTTTCCCAGGGAGTTTTTCCATCCTTCAAGATTTGAGAATTAACAATTCCCCACATACTTGTTAAATTATCATTAAAAATATTATTGATATTATTTATTTTTTCATTTGTTAATTCCATTAGAAATCTCTCTGAATTATTGGTTATGTGTTTTTTAGATTCACTTATAGCTACATAAGATAAAACTGAAACTAAAAGAATTATCATAGATACAATTGGTATTAATAGCTGATTTCTAATACTTTTCTTTATCATTGTTTTTATTCCTCCAAACAACCATCTTAATACCAATTTTACATAAAATAATTAAAGGTGTATTATTATTAATACACCTTTAACTCAATCTTTAACATTCATAACAATAACTTAATCTAAGTTTAACTATCTTATTTCCCTCGTAGCTCTTCTGCTATTTTTTCTATTTTTCTTAATCTGTGATTTACACCTGATTTCCCTACTGGTGGATCTAGCATTTCTCCTAACTCTTTTAAAGATTCATCCGGATAATTTAATCTAAGCTCTGCTATATCTCTTAAATTTTTAGGTAATCTTTGAAGACCTATTTCCTTTTGAATGAGTCTTATACTTTCAACTTGTCTTACTGCAGCATTAACAGTTTTACTTAAGTTTGCAGTCTCACAATTTACAAGTCTATTTACATTGTTCCTCATTTCCTTCATTATCCTTATATTCTCTAGCTCTAATAGGCAAGTATGAGCTCCTACTATATTTAAAAGATCAACTATCTGTTCGCCTTCTTTAATATAAACTATATAACTGTTTTTTCTCTGAATAATTTTAGAATTCAATCCAAACCTATTAACAAGTTTACTTAAATCTTTAGCATATTCTTCACTATGAGTCACAAATTCTAGATGATATGCTTTTTCTGGATTAGATATACTTCCTCCTCCAAGTAATGCACCTCTAATATATGCTCTAGCGTTTTCATCACTAGAAACCATTTGTTCTTCTATACCATAGCTTAAAGACATTATTCCTTCAACTTCTTTAAATATACCAGTTTCATAAAGTAGTTCTTTTACTCCCATTTCTTCTGTAACTAGAACCATATAAATATTGTTCTTTTTTAAAGAACTACTCTTTTTAACCATAAGTTTAGAGTGAATACTAAAGTGTTCTTTAAGAAGAGTAAATATTAATCTTGCTGAACCTGGGTTTTCTGTTGTTATCTTAAAACTAATCTGCCTACCACTAAAGGCTAAAGTTCCGCTTACCTTCATTATAGCTGATAATTCAGCTAAAGCCTCTTCCCTAGTTATATCTGTATATCTGCATATTTCTCCTTTAACCTTAGATGAAAATGATGACATAGGATCTCCCTTCCCTTTATACTTCCTTTAATATATAATTATTTACTTTCTTTTAACCTTTGGGATAGATACATATACTCTATTATCTTCTTCTTATCATAAAGAAGAGCTTTCTCCATAACTGTAGTCATTATTACTTTTGCGAGTTCCTCTGAATTATGTCTAATGAAGCCATCTTTATATTTAACTAAATTAGCTTCTATAATCTCTATTCCCATCTTATTTATAATCTCTTTATCAATTATTACTTCTTGAGAACCTTCTTCCCTATATTTTTCAATAAGATTTTTAGGTAATTCTTGAACATTTGCTATAACATAATCGACTATATCTTTCCCACAATGTTTATACAAAACTCTTAAATGATCTGAAACTTTAAAATTATCTGTTTCTCCTGGCTGAGTCATTATATTAGAAACATACATTTTTAAACCACTACTTCTCTTAATGGTTGTCGATATCTTTTTTACTAATAAATTTGGCAAAACAGAAGTATATAAACTTCCTGGTCCCATAATTATTACATCGGCTTCTCGTATAGCTGTTAATGCCTCCCTTAATGGCTCCGCATTTTCAGGTATAATCATTAACTTCGAAATCTTAGTTTTTTGTGCAATAGCTTCTTCTGGTATTTGAGATTCACCCTCTACTGTATTACCATTTTCATAAAATGCTTTCAATCTCATGTTTTCCAAAGTAACAGGTATAACTTTCCCTGTTACTGCTAATACCGAACTCATCTTCTGAACAGCATCCTCAAAATTATCTGAAATTCCATCCATTGCAGCTAAAAATAAATTACCGAAGCTTTGATTCTTAAGCCTTCCATCTTTAAATCTATATTGAAGTAGTTCTTCCATCAAGGGCTCTGTATCAGCCAAAGCTAATATACAGTTTCTTATATCTCCTGGCGGAAGAATACCTAAATCTTCTCTTAAATCCCCAGATCCTCCACCATCATCTGCAACTGTAACTATAGCAGTTATATTAGAAGTATAATACTTTAATCCTCTTAGCATTGTGGAAAGACCTGTCCCCCCACCAATTACTACTATTTTAGGTCCTTTTACTAATAATCTTTTTTCATATATAAGATTTTGCATTTTATCTGAATCTAAGGATACCTTTATATATCCTTTATTTATAAGTGCTATTATTCCCCTCATCACTTCAGTTACTGAAACGTATAAAACAAAAATCCCTGTTATTATTAAAAATACATAAAATACTTTATACATGATGCTATACATACTGTGTAAAGCAAGTTCCGTAAAACCGTAAGCTACTAAAAGCACTCCTAATAATCCAAATAAGATCCATCTTTTAACCCTTATTCCAGGTCTTAACCAGTCTAGGAACCTCATAACTTTCTAGCTCCCTTATAGGTATCTTCATTCACATCCCTATGCTCAATTCCAACCGTATAATCATTGCTTAACCTTTCATAAATGTCATTAGCAATTGCAACAGATCTATGTCTTCCTCCAGTGCAACCTATTGCAATAATCAATTGTCTCTTTCCTTCTTTAGTATAGTTTGGTATAAGGAATTTAAGCATATCTTCAAGCCTTTCAACAAATCCTATAGTCTCTTCTTGAGATAATACATAGTCTTTAACAGGTTTTTCATTTCCAGAAAAAGGTTTGAGTTCTGGTATATAAAAAGGATTTGGAATAAATCTAACATCAAATACCAAATCAGCATCTACAGGTATTCCATATTTAAAACCAAAGGATAATACAGTTACAGATAATTGCTTTTCTATAACCTTTCCATCTCCATAATTCTCATTTATTTTCTCCCTAAGATCTTTTATTGCATATTTTGATGTGTCTATAATTATATCTGCTCTATCCTTAACTTCCCTTAATTTCTTTCTTTCACTTTCTATTCCTGTTATAACTCTTCCATCTGGAGCTAATGGATGACTTCTCCTTGATTCCTTAAATCTTTTTACTAATATATCATCTGATGCTTCTAAAAATAATATCTCATACTTAAATTCACCATCTTTTAAATATATTAAGCTTTCAAAGAGGTCATCAAAAAAAACTCCCCCTCTAATATCTATAACAAGTGCAACCTTATCTATCTTTCCTTCACTTTGAATACATGCTTCTGCAAATTTAGGTATTAATTTAGGTGGTAAGTTATCAACACAAAAATATCCTAAATCCTCAAGGCTTCTTGTGGCTTCCGTTTTTCCCGCTCCTGACAATCCAGTAACAATTACAAATCTCATAAGTTCCCCTGACAATATTGCCTTAAGCAAAATCAGGATTTCACCGTCCTTTCTACTAAAAATCTATAATAAATTATATCATAAATACTTAATTTTTGTATTAATATTTATGTGCTTACCCCCTCCATTATGATGAATATTATTTTAAATACCACTAAGTAAAAAACTCAGCCCTAAAAGCTGAGTTCTTATTTATCTAATTATCTTTTTCTTCTCCAATTATCCTGACTTCAGTATTAAGCTCCACCCCAAATTTTTCTTTTATTGTTGCTTGAATATGAGCTATTAAATCTAAGATATCTTTAGCAGTTGCATCTCCTTTGTTAATTACAAAACCTGAATGTTTTTCAGATACAGCGGCTCCCCCTAAAGAGAAACCTTTAAGTCCGGCATCTTGTATAAGCTTACCTGCAAAGTATCCAGGTGGTCTTTTAAATGTACTTCCCGCTGAAGGATACTCAAGCGGTTGTCTTTCTTCTCTTCTTCTAGTTAATTCATCTACTCTATTTTTAATTAACTCTTTATCTCCAAACCTTAATTCAAAACAAGCGCTTATAACAACAAAACCATTCTCCATAATATACGAAGTTCTATATCCTAATTTCAGTTCATCCTTTGACAACTTTACTAGTTTTCCATCTCCGTCAATTATTTCGGCCCATTTTATAACATGAGATATTTCTCCATCGTAGGCTCCTGCGTTCATATATACAGCTCCGCCAATACTTCCTGGGATACCACAAGCAAATTCAAATCCTGTCAAAGAGTTATCCAATGCAGCTTCTGAAACCTTAGATAATAAAGCTCCGCATTCTGATATTATAGTATTCTCTTTCACTTCTATATTATCTAACTCGCAAAGTTTTATTACAACGCCTCTTATTCCACCATCTTTAACTAAAAGATTTGATCCATTACCAATTATATAGTATGGAATATTTTCATTTTTGCAAATATTTATAATTTCCACAACCTGCTCTTTCTTTTTTGGATTAAGCAAGTAATCTACTGGTCCACCAACTTTAAAATATATATGTTCACTCATTGGCTCATTTATCTTTATGTCATTTTTATCAAGTATTTTCTCTAGCTTATTTAATAAAAAACCGTACTGATTCATATTGAAACCCCTTCTGATTAATAGTACTCTAATATATAAGTATAATAAATAATCCTAAATTTAACAAGCTATATGTCTTTAAGCTTATTTTTCTTCACTAAATAGTTTATTATCCTATCTTTATTTGTGTTCATTATTAACTCTTCTGGAAAAGAAATTTCTTGTAAAAGTTCATGGGCTACATCAAATTTACCTATTTGAGTACATACATGGGCATCTGAACTGACTATTATATTAACCTCATATTTTTTACATAACTCAATTACTTTTTTACAATTCTTTTCACTTCCTGGCCTTGATCTAAATGAACTATTATTTACTTCTATTATTTTATTCTTTTCTTTTGCTTTTTTTATAACTTTCTCTATACATATTGGGAATTGGGGATTTCCTATATGACCTAATATATCAACCTTTGGGTTTTCCATTACATTTAAAAGTGCATTCGTATTCTGCTCTTCAGTTCCAGATTCTATAACAACATCATGTAAAGATGCAATTATTAAATCAAGTTTATTTTGTGTTTCCATTGGTATATCTATATTCCCTTCAAAGTCTACAATATTAGCTTCGCATCCTCTTAAGTGAATTACATCATACATTTCTCTTGGTAAAACCTTAAGATTATTAAAAAAGAATATATGTGGTCCTCCAGGCATAGCTGGTCCGTGTTCTGTTGTTGCTAAAACCTTAACTCCGTTTTCAGATGCCCACTTAATATTTTCTAACCATGTACTATAAGCGTGCCCTGAATCAATAGTATGTGTGTGCGTATCTACTACATATTTCATAGCTAAAGCCCCTCTTTCTTTCCCTATTTATTTAATTGCCACTAAAGTACTTTTTTATACTATCAGCAGCTTTTTTATCTATTCCAGGTGTTTCTAATAATTCTTCCACAGTGGCTTTTTTGATATTATCTACACTTCCGAATTTTAGAAGTAGGTTTCTTCTCCTCTTTTCTCCTACATAGGGGATATCTTCTAATATAGAATGAAGAGTTCTCTTATCTCTTAAACTTCTGTGATAGGTTATAGCAAATCTATGAACCTCATCTTGTATCCTTGTAAGCATATGAAATAAATTGCTTCTTCTTGACAATAATATCTCTTGATTATTATAAATAAGCCCTCTTGTACTATGTTTGTCATCTTTAACCATTCCACAAACAGGTATATCTACTCCAAAACTCTGTAAAACTTCAAGTGCTATATTAACTTGGCCTTTTCCTCCATCCATTAAGATTACATCTGGAAATACCGAGAATTTACCACCTCCAAGAGTTAATTTTCTCTCTTGAATTTGCTTAACTTCCTCTAATCCATGAGCAAATCTTCTTGTTAATACCTCTCTCATACTTTCATAATCATTAGGACCTTGAACTGTTTTTATTCTAAATCTTCTATAATCACTATTTTTAGGTTTACCTTCTTCAAATACTACCATGGTTCCTACAGAATCCACTCCTTGAATATTTGAGATATCATAAGCCTCTATTCTCATAGGCAACTCATCTAACTCTAAAATTTCTCTAAGCTCCTCTAAAGCTACCCTATTTATTTCTTTATCGCTTAATATCTTATCTTTAAATTTATCTAAAGTTACTTTTGCATTTTCTTCTACCATATCAAGAAGATTTATTTTCTCTCCTTTTTTAGGTATCTTTATCCAAACCTTTGACCCTCTTTTTATAGTTAGAAACTCTTCTAATAACTCTAAATCATCTACATCTGGTAGATAAACATTCTTAGGTATTTGCGCTGTTCCACCATAAAAACTAGTAATAAATTCTCTTAAAATTTCTCTTTTATTATATCCCGCTTTATCTTCAAATACAAAATGCTCTCTTCCACTGATTTTTCCATCTCTTGAAAAGAATATTTGTACACAACAATCTTTTTCATCACAATAAAGATTTATATAGTCTTCTTCTCCTTCTTTAACTGTAAACATCTTTTGTTTCTCTATTATATTTTCTATAGCTAATATCTTATCTCTATAACCTCCAGCTTCCTCGAATTCTAATTCATTTGAAGCCTTTAGCATTTTTTCTTTAAGTTCCTTAACTATATAATTATCTTTGCCGTTTAATATATCTATAATCTGATCTATCATCTTTCTATACTCAGCTTTCGATATAAGTGCAGCGCAAGGGGCCTTGCATAAATTAATATGGTAATTTAAACAAGGTCTTGTTTTTTCCCCACCTTCTATAATTGATCTCTTACAAGTTCTTAGTGGGAATATCTTCTTTATTAAAGTTATAGTCTCATAGACAGCTGTGCCATTTACATAAGGTCCAAAATACTTATTACCGTCTTTAGCATAATTCCTAGTAACGAATACTCTTGGAAAATCTTCATTCATCGTTATCTTAATAAACGGGTAAAACTTATCATCTTTAAGTGCAATATTATACTTAGGGCTATGTTTTTTAATTAGATTACATTCTAATAAAAGAGCCTCCATTTCTGAATCTGTAACTATATATTCAAACTCAGAAATATTAGCTACCATCTTTTTAACTTTTTCTGAATGATTTTTAGAACTTTGAAAATACTGTCTTACTCTATTTTTTAAAACCTTTGCCTTCCCAACATATATAATTTCACCTAAAGAGTTTTTCATTATATAAACTCCAGGTTTCTCAGGAAGGTTCTTCAAATGATATTCAAAATCAAATATAAAAATCACCTCTTCCTATTTGCCCATGGCTGTTTTTAATACCTTTCCTGCAGTTTCTGCCGCTGCTACACCGCCGACTCCTCCATTTTCGATTAACACTGCAATTGCATATTGAGGATTCTCTGCTGGAGCAAATCCAATAAACCAAGCATTTGGAACTGCATCTGTTCCATCAGGAAGCTTATAATCGGCTGTACCAGTTTTACCAGCCACATTAAGTCCTTTAAAATAGGTCCATTGACTGTTCTCTCTACTACTTACTACATTTCTCATGTAATCTTTAATTATCGCAGCATTTTCACTTGAAAGGCTTCTCCCTATATTTTTTGTATCTATATTCTTAACGGTCTTCCCATTTTTATCAACTACTGTATTTACAAGTTTAGGCTCAACCATTACTCCATCGTTAGCTACGGCAGAAGCTATTAATGCCATCTGCATAGGTGTAGCTAAAATAGAACTTTGACCTATTCCTGTTTGAGCTATGCTTCCTTTTTCTGAATCATCTATTGTAGGGAATTGAGAAGTTTCTATAACTACTCCATTAGCAGGGATGTTTTTATTAAAATAATAATTCTCTGCTGTAGTCTTAAGCTTATTGTTTCCTAAATCCATAGCTAGTGTACCAAAAACCACATTTGATGAAACCCTTAATGCATCCTTTAATCCTATAGAACCATATGAAGCTCCAGCATAGTTACTTAAGGATTGCTTAGAATTAAACACTATCTTTCCGTTATCATTAAAGGTTCTATTCGTAACTCCAGGTAAATTTTCTAATGAAGATGTTAAAGTTACAATCTTAAAGGTTGATCCTGGAGCATACATACCAGCTGTACTTCTATTAATAAGTGGAAAATTTGATTGCGCTCCTGAATTAGCTGCTTTCATAACATCGTCTAAATTATTAGGATCATACGTAGGACTAGAAACCGAGGCTATAATTTCCCCAGTTTTAGGATTTAACACCACTACTGCTCCTTTTTTATTTTCTAATGCTTGATAAGCAGATTTTTGTACATTAGTATCTAATGAGGTAACTAAAGAATTCCCAACTATATCCTCATCTTCATCTATTCTATTTTTAAAAGCTTCTTTAATTTTTAAAGTATCTAATAAACTATTAACCGAATAAGATATTTTATTATAATTTCTTAATTCCTTGTCATAAGTATTTTCTAATCCTGTTAGTCCATACTTTTCATTTGCATATCCTAAAATATGTGAATATAATGATCCTTGAGTATATTTTCTCTCTTGAGTTAATGCATCTTTTCTTTTACTCTCCGTTAGAGCCACCATATTTCTATCATATATAGTTCCTCTTAAAACCTTATTTCTTTCCGCCCACAATCTCTGATTACCTGTTTTTTCTGCTATATCAGGAGCTTTAAAAGCCTGAAAATAAGCTATATAAGTAATTAAAGCTAAAAGTAAAAAAGAAAAAACTATCATTACTTTTTTTATACTACTTTGAATATCTTTCATACTTTAACCCTCCTCTGATATCTTTTGCATAATTCCAAGTGCAAAAAACATTGTTAGCATAGAAGTTCCACCATAACTTATAAGAGGAAGCGTTATACCAGTCAATGGAATAACGGCAAATACTCCACCTATAATTACTAAAACCTGAGCTGCAATCATTGCTGAAAATCCAACTGAAATCAGTTGAGAAAATCTATCTTCAACCTTAAGTGCACTTCTCATACCTCTATAAAATAAAAGGAAGTAAAGCATTAATATACCTATCCCAAATACCATTCCCATTTCTTCGCAAATAACTGCAAATATAAAGTCCGTTGTATTTACTGGAATGAATCCTGGATACCCTTGCCCTAGTCCTGTTCCTACCATACCACCTGATGATATAGAATAAAGCCCTTGAACTATTTGATAACTTTCGTTATTAGCATATGCCCATAAATCCTTCCATATAAGAACTCTATTTCTTACATGAGAAAATAATCCATAGGCTACTACTGATCCTACAGAAAATAGCCCTAAACTCATAAATACGTATTTCCCTTTAGCTGTAGCTATATATAATATAGTTACTGAAATTCCAAAGAAAATTAAGGCAGAACCTAAATCTCTCTGTAAAACCATACATCCTATGGATGCCATAACTACTGCTGCTGGCTCCACAAGTTGTTTAAAGTCTCCCATTAAATTCTTCTTGTCTTCATAATTTCTTAAAGCCGAAGCCAGGTAGAGAACTAAAAATATCTTTCCGAATTCTGATGGTTGAAATCCAAAACCTCCAAATAGCACCCAGTTTTTTGCTCCATATTGTTCTTTACCGATAAGTAAGGCCATAGGCATAAACAGAGCCGTCGCCGCTAAAAAATAATATCTATATCTATTAAATGTTTTTAGGTCTGGAAGCAATACTATTATAAGAATATAAGCTGTTATTCCTGCTATAAACCATATGATTTGCTTAATAGCAACTTTTTCATCTAATCTATATAAAACTGCTATCCCTATTACTGCTAAAACAGCTGCAAATATAAGTATAAACTTATCTCCATCTGGATAGTATTTTCTTATAACAAAGTGAGAAAACCCTATAAGTATAATTAATACCCCTCCCATAATTAAAGCTCCTATATCTATAGGATCTTTAAGGACTGCTAGATTAACGAAAAGTGCTATGGTTAAAAAGTATACTACTGCTAAAAGTTTTCTTTCATCCTTTAAAGTCTTCATTTTTTCACCCCAGTTACATCACTTTAAATACTACTGTACCTATTTTTATTTCATCATTCATTTTTAACTTCATTCTTCCTTGTAGTTTTTGATTATTAATGTAAGTTCCGTTAGTACTATCTAAATCCTCTAAATAAAACTCATTATTTCTCACATATAACTTAGCATGGTTACCTGAAACAAAGGTATCAGATAAAATAATAGAATTATCATCTTTTCTTCCTATTGTTACAGTGTTTCTAACATGTATAAGAGAGCCTTTCTTTAGATTAGAGTTTTGTCCTTCATTAACAACTTCTAACCCATAGGCTAATTTTTCTTTATTAGATGAACCCTTTGTTCTATTTCCGCCTTTTACATCTTTGTACATAATTTTAAGCGCGTAGTAAATAATTATGTATAATACCACAATAAATAAAATTGCAAAAACCACTCCTATCAATTTCTGAAAACTCATGTACTCACCTCAATTATTATTTCATACTCTTATTTATATTGTCTCACTAGTACATTAATGATTATACAACAAAAAAACTACAAATATTGCATTTTTCAGGTAATCTTAAGAAATTCCTATAAAATTATATATTATTTTAGGGTACCCACTAGTCAATTTATGACACTTTATGGATACCCCAACTCAATCAAGTTACACCTGATCTTATTCTAAATATTTTTTAAGATATTTACCAGTGAATGAACTTTCAACCTTAATAATTTCTTCTGGAGTTCCTGTAGCTACTATAGTGCCACCTCCATCTCCACCTTCTGGACCTAAATCTATAATATAATCCGCACATTTAATCATATCTAAATTATGTTCAATTACTACTACAGAATTTCCGGCTTCAACAAGTCTTCTAATTATCTGAGTTAATCTATTAACATCATCTATATGTAAACCTGTTGTTGGTTCATCAAGAATATATAAGGTTTTCCCTGTACTTCTTTTTGAAAGTTCATAGGCTAATTTTATTCTTTGAGCTTCTCCACCAGAAAGTTGTGTTGATGGTTGACCTAATCTTATGTATCCTAGACCTACATCATACAAGGTTTCAAGTTTATTCTTAATTCTTGGTAGATTCTCAAAGAATTTTAATCCTTCTTCCACTGTCATATTTAATATGTCATCTATATTTTTACCTTTATATTTTACATCTAAAGTCTCTCTATTATATCTTTTTCCTTTACAAACCTCGCAAGGTACATAAACATCTGATAAAAATTGCATTTCTATTTTTATAATTCCGTCTCCAGAGCAAGCCTCACATCTTCCACCCTTTACATTAAAAGAAAATCTGCCTGGTTTATACCCCTTCATTTTTGCCTCAGTAGTTTGAGAGAAAAGTTCACGGATTATATCAAAAACTCCAGTATATGTGGCTGGATTAGAACGTGGTGTTCTTCCTATTGGACTTTGATCTATATCTATTATCTTATCTATAGCCTCATATCCTGTTATTTCTTTATGTTTACCTGGAACGATATTAGCTCTATTTATAATTTTATATAATCCTTTATACAAAACTTCATTAACTAGGGTACTTTTTCCTGATCCGGATACACCTGTAACCATTGTTAGTAATCCTAATGGAATTTTAACATTAACATTTTTAAGATTGTTTTCCTTTGCTCCTTTTATAGATAAGAAGTTACCATTTCCTGTTCTTCTCTCACTAGGTAATTCTACTACTTTTTCTTTTCTTAAATATTGGCCTGTTATAGACTCTTTGCAATTCTTAATAACATCTAAAGTTCCAGCAGCTACTATATTTCCACCATGTTCTCCAGCTCCTGGTCCTATATCTACAACAAAATCAGCTTCTTTTATTGTATCATCATCATGTTCAACTACAATAACCGTATTTCCAACATCTCTTAGGTGTTTTAAGGTCTTAATCAGCCTGTCATTATCTCTTTGATGAAGTCCTATACTAGGTTCATCTAGTATATATAAAACTCCCATTAAAGATGATCCTATTTGAGTTGCTAATCTTATTCTTTGTGCTTCTCCTCCTGATAGAGTTCCTGAGTTTCTTGCTAAGTCTAAATAATCTAATCCTACATCCTTTAAGAAACTTAGTCTGCTTTTTATTTCTTTTAGAATTTGTTCACTTATTACCTTATTTTTTTCTGATAACTCCAAAGAATTTATATAACTGAGTTCATCATTTACGGATAATCTTGTGAATTCGCTTATATTTTTCTCTCCTACAGTTACAGCTAAAGCTTCTGGCTTAAGCCTATGTCCTTTACACTTAGGACAATGATTATTGCTCATAAACTTTTCTACTTCACCTTTAATAAGATCAGAGTTAGTATCTCTATATCTTCTTTTAAGATTATTAATTTCTCCCTCAAACGCATGATTGTAGGTTCCTTTAATCCCTTCCTTTGTATAATCTACTGAAACTCTCTCACCCTTAGTTCCATATAATAATAGCTCTACAATATTTCTTGGAAGATCTTTTATAGGAGTATTCAAATCAAAACCATATTTTTTGCTTAAAGAATTTAATACTGCAAAAGTCCATGCATCTTCCTTAAGTCTTCCATCTCCCCAAGAGGCAATAGCTCCCTCCATTATAGACAATTCCTTATTAGGTATTACTAAATCTTCATCTATTTCCATTAAAGTTCCTAAACCATCACAGTGGTCACATTTTCCAAAAGGAGAGTTAAAAGAAAATAATCTAGGTGCTAATTCATCTATACTTATTCCACAATCAGCACAAGCAAAATTTTCTGAGAACAATACATCTTCTTCTCCAACTTTATTGATTATTACTAAGCCACCACTAAGTTTTAATGCCATCTCTAAAGAATCAGTTAACCTTCTCTCTATATCTGACTTTATAACTAATCTATCTACAACAGCTTCTATATTGTGCTTGTTATTCTTTTCTAGCTTTACTTCCTCTTCAGTAATCTCGTATATTTCTCCATCTATTCTTGCTCTTACAAAGCCATTTTTTCTTATGCTATCTAAAATCTTTTCATGAGTCCCTTTTCTGCCTCTAACAAGAGGAGATAATACTTGTATCTTTGTTTTTTCCCCCATTGCCATAACATGATCTACAATTTGATCCACTGTTTGCTGGGTTATCTCTTTTCCACACTTAGGGCAATGTGGAGTTCCTATTCTAGCATATAACAGTCTTAAATAATCATATATTTCTGTAACTGTACCAACTGTAGAACGTGGGTTTTTTGATGTAGTCTTTTGGTCAATTGATATAGCAGGAGAAAGTCCCTCTATGTATTCAACATCTGGTTTATTCATTTGTCCTAAGAATTGCCTAGCGTAAGCTGATAGGGATTCAACATATCTTCTTTGTCCTTCTGCATAAAGAGTATCAAATGCTAAAGAAGACTTCCCAGAGCCTGATAATCCAGTAAATACTACTAGTTTATCCCTTGGAATTTCTAAACTTACATTCTTTAAATTGTGAACTTTTGCACCTTTAATAATTATCTTATCCTTCATTTAATCCTCCTGTTGATCAATATACTTCTATAAATTCCTATCTAATATTTTTGCCTAAAATTCTGAGTAAATTCAAATTTGTTATATATATTGTTGAACATCTGTTCGTATAGTTTATATTTTAAATCTTTCAAGTGCATTAGTCAACAATCTATTCTATAGAAATATATATTTCTATATATTGCTGCTCACTTATTTATTTGATATACTATTTCTCAAAAGTCTTAGAGGTGAGTAAATGAATCAAAATATTACAAAATTAATAAATAATCTTGAAAAGAATAATATGGCTGGATACTTTGTAAATAACACTCAAGAATTATTAGCTCTATTATCTGAACTAATACCACAAGGTTCTTCAGTAGGTTCAGGTGATTCCGTAACTTTAGAAAATACAGGTGTTTTTAAGTTTTTAAGAAATGATAATTACAGATTTTTAGATAAATTTAATCCAAACTTATCTAAAGAAGAAAAACGTGATTTATATATAAAGAATTTTAATGTTGATACATTTATTACTGGTACAAGTGCCATTACTCTAGACGGAAAAATTTTCAACATAGATGGTAATGGAAGCCGTGTTGCCCCTATGCTATACGGTCCTAAGCAAGTAATTATTGTGGTTGGTATTAACAAAATAGTTGAAAATCTAGATAGTGCAATCAAAAGAACTCGCCAAATAGCTGCCCCCTTAGATGCAAAACGTTTAGGGAAATCTACTCCCTGTACTAAATTAGATAGATGTATAGACTGTAACCATAAAGAACGCATATGTAATGATTTTGTCCTAATAACAGGTCAATTTATAAAAAATAGAATAAAAGTTATAGTAATTAATGAATCTCTAGGTTATTAGAACTTTAAACAATTAAAACTTTATAACTTTTTATAAAGTTTTAATTGTTTAACTATATAAAGCTATAACTTTTCCACAAAAAAACTGCTGCAATGCAACAGTTTCTACTTAACCTCTTTTAATCTAAATTTTTGCCATGGTTCAATAAAATCTAATAAGAATTGTTCTTCTGGAACTATTCTCCCCACAACATTAGATTTTCCTGAGTTTTTCATTTCTTTTTTTACTAAATGCAGTTCCCCTGCATAATGTCCATAAAGAGAAGTCTCTATAACTAGATCTCCCTTTTTCATATCTATTGTGTTAAATGGAATAAATTCATGCCCCTTAAACTTAACTCTGCTTTGTGTACTCCTAATAACATAATCCGAAACATCTCCTCTGTTAAAATGCAATTCTTCTAAAAGAATTTTTCTTTCAACATTAGGTACATCTTTATTTATTTCTACATTAAATGATAAACAATATGGATCTATCTCGCTTAATTGCCTCAATTCCTCTTCTGACGCAAAGCAGTTAGCTATTATTATATCATCAATCAATCCAGTAGCCCATAAATGTTTAGCTTGTGCTACTATACCCATTTCTCTATGAATTTCTAAAGTACATAACCCTTCATTTACTGGCCAAGGACCAAATGTAGCCTCAGTGGAGTTTACAAATGCTGCTGTAGTTATTCCTAATTCTTTATACTGTTTTGAGCACTTTATAAAATGATCATAACTTAATCCTGTATATCTATGTGGATAAAAATTATGACAAGCCATTATGTTATTCATATTAGGTTTATAAGATTGAATATTATCTATATACTTTGTTCCTGAGCTCATATTTAATTCTATCTTTAATCCTTGGGGATTATAAGTCATTAAGGATTCCTCGTTCCCTGTAAAACCCATGTCTAACCTTACTCCATAGGCTCCTATTTCCTTAAAAAAGCTTAGGTCTTCATAACTTATATTTAAGTCTCCAAAGACTCTAGGGGATACGTCAGTCATTACCTCCATATTGTATTTGTTTGCATGCTCAATTGTTTTTTTAAATTCTTCAACAATCTTTTCTTTATCTCCCTCAACGGATAAAAGACAAGTAAAAACTCTCGTAAACTTGTATTTCGCAGCTAAATCTATATAAGCTAAATTTTCTTCTAATGTTGCATGTGTAGGATAAATTGAAATTCCTAGTTTTCTCATATCTCTATCTCCTTTTATTTTTATATAGGTGGTAATGTTATATTTCCTAGTATAACTCTTTTGCTTGCCCCTGTAGCTCCCAAAACATTTCCGGCCCTTCTATTAACAGTTTCATAAGCTAATAAGGCAAATGCCACTGCTTCTTTTGCATCTGATGATAATCCTAAATCTTCTTGTATTAATACTTTAACATCCTTAAGTTCTTCTTTAAGCATATTGATCAGGGTTTTATTATAACTTCCCCCTCCACCTAAAATTACTTCGTCTATTTTTAGTTTTGGAAAAATAAATTTTTTATAATTATAAGCTATAGATTTAGCGGTAAACATGGTCATAGTTGCTATTATATCTTCAGCCTTTAAATCCCCATATTTATTTAAAATACAATCTACTAATTGTTTTCCAAACAGCTCTCTTCCAGTAGTTTTAGGTGGTTTCATAGATATATATTCTATACTCATTAGTTCATTAAGTAGGTCTTGCTTTATACTTCCAATGCTTGCAAAATAACCATCTTTATCATATGCAATAATTGCTGGTTCTCCTATTTGTAGTGTTGATTTTGTATGTTCTCCATAAGCTTTTGGAATATGAAAAATAGTCTGACCGTGTGATCCTATAATATCCAGCTTATCAATATCAAAATTTGCTTTTTTGCACAAATTTTTTACAGCATTACTAAATGCATATCCTAATTCAAAATTTAAACTGCATATGAGTTCTACATTAGAACTTTCTTTACTTAAGGCTCTTTTTATTTTTTCTTTTTGTATTTTGGGGTAGTGTTATTATAGATTACTCCTTTTAATTCCTTCTTCTCAATCATCAATCTTGTTGTCTCAAAGAATATTATACAACTCATGCCAAATACAAATCCCGATATTTGTAATACAAATTTAGGTAAATTTTCAAATGCTACTGTAGGAATTATTATTATAAAAGGAGCTATAAAAGCAATATACCATCTATATTTCATCAAATTCCATTTTTTCACTTCAATCATGTATTTTGTGAGTTTTGCAGTTATAGCTACAAAAGCTATTAATAGTAATATATTTAAAAGAGTGTTTATCATAAAAAACACCTCCATTTTTTATTTTTTTAATTCTTTTATTTCTTTACACATTTCTATCATTTGAACTATCAAATTTTGTTCTGAGATTGCTGTCATAAGCTGATCTTGTGCATGAACCATTAACAAGCTCATTTCAACTTTTTCTCCATTTATTTCTGATTGTATAAGCTCTGTTTGAGTCTTATGAGATAACCTTAGTTCTTCTTCACTTTTTTTAATTGAATCCGCTGCCTCATCAAACCCTCCTTCTCTTGCAAATTTTAAAGCATCAAAAGCATGTCCTCTTGCGTCACCACAGTGTAATATTATTTCAAAAATTTTTTCTTCCATTATTTTTCCTCCTAATGTTATTATTTTTCTATAAAAAAATATAGCATCATCTATATAACTATATATATAGATAACTATATATAGTATTCATGCGGATTATAAGCACTTTCATATCTTTGGCTTTAAGTTTCCTAAAGAAACTACATATCAAAATATAATCTAAAAAGGGAGCAGTCGCTAATAAAATTTATCTGCTAATGCGACAACTCCATGATTATTTTATAATTTAACTATACTTGAACAGCTCCGTCAACTTGGGCATTTTCTTCTTTAATAAGTTTAGCTTCATATGATTTAAAGAATGGATAGTATATTGCAACACCTATTAATATATTTATTATTACTAGAACAGGTGCTTTCCAGTCACCACCAGTAGCTAGATATGCTCCTATAGGTGCTGGTAGAGTCCATGGAGCATTAACTACAAATCCTGATATCATTCCCGATTTAACTGCTATATAACTTAATATTGTCATTACAGTTGGTGCTAATATAAATGGTATAGCTAATATTGGATTTAAAACTAATGGTACACCAAATATCAAAGGTTCATTGATATTAAATAGTCCTGGAATTAATGAAAATCTTCCGACAGACCTTAAGTAAGTTGATTTTGAGAATATTAGAAGTAGGCACAATGATAATGTGGCTCCTGATCCCCCTATCCAAACAAACCATTGATAAAATTGTTCAGGTGCAACATACGATAGTTTATTTGATGCAACTCCATTAGATAAGTCTAACGCATTTTGCTCTAACATTATTAACCACATAGGTCTCAATATAGATCCTATTATTGATACTCCATGAACGCCTGCTGACCATAATAGAGTTATTAATATAACAGGTAGTACTACTCCAATTAAACTATTTCCAACTATATTATTTATTGGCTTAAAAACATTTATAATTGCTTGATTTAAATCAAACCTTAATACTACTCTAACTACCCAAGATACTATTATAACAACAGCTGCTGGAATCAGAGCTTCAAAACTTCTTGCAACAGATTCAGGAACTTGATCAGGCATTTTTATAGTTATCTTATGTTTCTTTAATATTCTTAATGTTTCAACTCCAAATATCATCATGATTATTCCGGTGAACATTCCTGCTGCCCCTAAATTTCCCATAGGCAATATCCATCCTGGAGCAGTTATTTTATCTGCACCTTCTACACCTGCCTTAATAGCATTGTTTATTACTCCATCAATGTTTAGTGGAACTGTCATCATTAAAAAACCTGCTAATGATAGTACTCCTCCACTCATTCCATCTAGTTTATATGATTTCGCTAAACTATACCCCATACCGTATACTGCATAGATAGACATTAGTCCCATTGTTATTCTGTATGGAATCATTATATTGGCTACATGAGGTGCTACTAAAGTCTTTAATGAATCTATAGGTGGTTGAGCTACGATAATGAAAAAACATCCTACTATGATAAGTGATAAAGCTGAAATAATTCCGTCTCGTATTGCCTTTAAATACCTCTGTTCAGCAAGCCTAGCCATAGGTGGCATAAACTTTTCTTCAATCCACGTTAAAAATTTTTGCATATCTCTTCCTCCTACTTATTAAATTAATCATTTTTTATACTTTTTAATTTGTTCTAAAGTTTTTGAAGCTCCTAGTGGGGTATATCCCATTGGAATTATGAGTTCTATTGGAACATTATACTGAGATGCCTGACTTTTAAAAGTTTCAAATCTATGCTTAACTTGTGGTGCTACAATTGCTAAATCATATTCCTTTGTTGCTAGTTCATCCTCGAATTCTGAAGTTCCTACTGCATTTATTTCTAAATCAAATTTCTGCCTATCAGCTTCTGCTTTTACAGCTTTCACAACTATTGCTGATGACATTCCTCCAGAACATACCATTAATACTTTCATAAATCTTCCTCCTAAACACTTCTGAAATAAAATTTCTCAATTTGTATTATATATACGAAATAATATTTTATTTTATTACTCTTTACATCAAAAAAAGAGCTAGTATTTCTAAATACAAAGAAATACTAACTCTTTCTATATAAAATATTTTAAAAACTAAATCTTTTCTAGTAACTTAAACTTAACTTCCCCTTTGATAAAATCTATCAAGCACTTATCCTCATTTATGATTTCTCCTATAACATTAACATTTTCATTTATTACTAATGTTCTTTTTGTTATTTGGATTTCTCCCATATATCTTTTATAACCATTATTATCAATAGTTATAGAACCTCTTACTCTTTCTTTAATGTTATCTCGCTCTACATTAATATCATTTATACTAGCATATCCTCTAGATTCCATTGCTCTAATTACATCCCTAGCCTCATCTGGTCTATTAGTATAAATTTTATTTAATAAATCATCATAAGACCTGATTGTATTTTCTTTATAATAATATAATATTATTGTATTAGCTTTTAAATAGCTCATTCTTTCTAATGTACTTCGTTCTGCTTCTATATCTCCAACATAAACATTATCTACATTACAATCATATAATAATTCTACAGCATTATGATAAGTGCTTCCATCTCTATGTTCTTCTAACGTTGGAAGTCCTAAATGTAAGGGTCCTCTCTTAACTTTATCTCCTTCAACATAAGCTGATACCTTCATTCCGTAATTCTTAAATAATTGATTTTTCTCAATCAAGTACTCTTTACTCAGTCCAGTTTCAGGTCTTGGATAAAAATTATGCCATGCTTCTATGTTTTGAAAATTTGCCCCTAAACTTTTTAAACTTTTAACCTGTTCTTCTGATACTGTGCTAGCATTTAAAAATATCTTAATCTTATGTGAAAGATCAGCTATCTTATTATCACTGTATCCATAATCAACTCTTACTCCACTTAATCCAAAATTATGAATCTTATCTATTTCATTAAGACTAAGATTTAACCTTTTAAAGCTGTCTGGTCCAAAATCTCCATATACCTCCATTGAGCAGCTTTTAGCTTTATCACATATCTTTTTGAAAAGTTCAGCTTGTTTATCTTTATTATCATCCTCTGGTATATGAAGTGATGTAAATATTTTATCAAATCCATACTTTGAAGCTTCCTCTATTCTTCTATAATTCTCTTCTTCCTTCTCAGTTAAATATATTGAAATACCAAGCATATCATTTCCTCCTTTTTATCAATTAAATTTTATATTTACATGTCCTAATATCCTAATATCCTAATGTCCTAACATTCGGATATTAGGACATTAGGATATTATAATAATAGAGGATAAACTAAAAATTAAGTTTATCCTCATTTTAAAAACTAATCGTATAATCTTTCTACCATTTCTTCTTTAAAGCCCCATACATATGTTATTATAAAACCTGCAACATATGAAATTATAAGAGCCATAAAGTATGCAAAGTATTTACTTTGTGCAATAAGTGGTATTAAAGCTAATCCTGATGGACCTACAGCTATAGCACCTAAATGATATATAGCGCTCCATGCTCCACCAAAACCTGCACCTATACAAGCAGCTATAAATGGTCTTCCAAGTGGTAAAGAAACTCCATATATTAATGGTTCTCCTATACCTAAAAATCCTACTGGTAAAGCACTTGCAATTCTTTTCTTTAAATTCTTATCTTTTGTTTTTACATAAATTGCTATAGCACTTCCAACCTGTCCTGCTCCAGCCATTGCAAGAACTGGTAGCAAAGTTGTAAATCCATTTTGTTCTATTAATTGTAAATGAACTGGAGTTAATCCTTGATGCAAACCTACTGTTACAATAGGTAAGAAGGTTGCACTTAAAATGTATCCTCCTAATGCTCCAAGTTTATATAAACAGAAATCTACTAAGAACCAAGTAATTGAATTCATCACTATTCCTGATAAAGGCATTATAATAGCAAGAGTTATAAAAGAACCTATTAATATTGTTAATAATGGCGTTACTAATAAATCTAATGAATCTGGTATAAATTTTCTTAAATAGTTTTCAATAGTAGAAAATATATATGCAGCAAGTATTACTCCAAGTACTCCTCCAAGTCCTGTTGATATTGATAAATTCATTCCTAAAATATTTAAAGTTTTTACTTGAGATAGAACTGGTGAATAAATTAATAATCCCGCTATACCTCCAAGTATTTGAGTTCCCCCAAATTCTTTTGCAGCATTTATTCCAGTGAAAACTCCTAGAGAACCAAACATTAACGAACCTATTGTTTTTAGTATAGTAAACCAAGATGCATCAATAACACCTTTATCAATGATTCCTGCTGTAGCCATGTTAGTTATTACATTGGCAATTCCTAATATAAGTCCTGCTGAAACAAATCCTGGTATTAAAGGTACAAATATATTACCAACTACTTTTAAGACTTGGTGTATTTTTTTATTTTGTTTTTTCTTATACTTTGCCTTTGTTTCTTTTGCTAGATCTTCTTTAATGTTACCCTCTTCTATTTGAGTTACCTGTATTCCCACAAGTTTTCCAAACTCATCTGCAACTTTTTTTACTTTACCTGGTCCTATTACAACTTGAATTGTTTCATCCTCTACAACACCAAGAACTCCTTCAAGTTTCTTAAGTCCACTTATATCAACTTTTTCTACATCCTTTACCTTAACCCTTAATCGAGTCATACAGTTTGCAAAGCTGACAACATTATTACTACCACTTAACTTTTCTAATATTTGTTTTGCTAATTCTAAATTTGTCATTATTATTCCACTCCCTTCTTATATTTAAAGAGCTAATGCTCCTTTCAACAAACTAACTTTCCAAGGCTTCTATAGCTTTAGATATATATCCCTTACTTTCCTCTAATCTTTTCTGTGCTTCGTTCCTTTCCAGACAAGAAGCAATCATAAATATAGCTAATTTCACATTATATTCTGCTTTTTCTAGCGCTTCTGTAGCTTCCTCTCTAGTCACCCCAGTAGCTTCTACTACTATTCTTTTTGCTCTTTCAACAAGCTTTTCATTACTCGCTTTAACGTCAACCATTAAGTTTCCGAATACTTTACCTATCTTTATCATTACTCCTGTTGATATCATATTTAAAACTAACTTTTGTGCTGTACCAGCTTTCATTCTAGTAGATCCAGTTACTACTTCTGCACCTACTACAGGGCTTATAGCAATATCTGCTATGCTACTAATCTCTGAATCAGGATTGCAAGTTAAAGAAACAGTTGTAGCTTGTATACTTTTAGCATACTCTAATCCACCTATTACATAAGGAGTCCTTCCAGATGCAGCAATTCCTACTAAGACATCTTTATTAGAAAACTTTATATTTTTTAGGTCTTCTGCACAAAGTTCTTTTGAATCTTCCGCACCTTCTATTGCACTAAACATTGCTTCTTTACCTCCAGCAATGAGAGCTTGAACCAAACTTGAATCAACTCCATAAGTAGGGGGACACTCAGATGCATCTAATACACCTAATCTTCCTGATGTTCCTGCTCCGCAATAGATCAGTCTTCCTCCATTTTGAACTGCTTCCGCTACGGCATCTACAGCTTTAGCTATATGATGTATTTCTTTCTCAACTGCTAATGGAACACTTTTATCCTCATTATTTATTAGAGTAAGCATTTCCATGGTAGTTACTTTGTCTATATTTTTAGTGTTTTTATTTCTGCTTTCTGTTACTAGTTTATTTAAGTCAACTCTTTTCAAAATATCACCCCGCGTAAATGTTTTCATTTTCAATTATTATTATACACTTTTGAAATAATATTTCAAGTATATTTTTCATTTTATGAAATAAAATTTTATTTTATTCCTATTTTTATGAAATAAAAAGACATCTTCTAAATTTAGAAAATGTCTTTTTACTTCTATTTTAACTTTTTTACTATTTCCTTTGTTTCCATTAGCATATCCTCAATTTTATCCAAGTCTCCAATAGCTATACCTAGAAATAGTATATCTATCAGTGCCAATTGATCCAATCTAGAAGATATAGCTCCAAATCTCAGTTGTCTCTCCTCATTAGGTATATTTAAGGATATATCACTCATGCTTGAAAGCGGATTTTTGTTACAGTTAGTAATACTTATTACTTTGGCTCCTTTTTCCTTGGCCCTTATTATACCTTCATTCACTTCTCTTGTTTTCCCACTATATGATACCCCTATAGCCACATCTTTTGCCGTAATATGTACTACAGCTGAAAGTTGTAAATGACTGTCTATATTAAATATAACTCTTTTGTTTATTCTCACTAGTTTATGCATCAAATCCATTGCTACTAAAGATGATGCTCCTATCCCAAACAAATATATTGTTTCAGCTTCTCTCATTAGACTTATAGCTTCTTCTAAATCCTTAATATTTATTAGGCTATATGTCTCTTTTAGAGAAGTGACTGCTCTATTTATCACTTTTTCTGTTATATCTGATACTGAATCTTTAGGTGAAATAATAGTATCTAACTGTTCCTCTTCAGAACTAGTAGTTTTAGCTATCTCAATTTTCAATTCTCCAAATCCAGAAAATCCTAGTTTTCTAGAAAATCTTACAATTGATGCTGGAGAAGTTCCTGTTTTTTCTCCTAATTCTTGAGCAGAAAGATTAACTACCTCTTCCTGATTTTTTAATATATATTCACTTATCTTTTGTTCCGATTGTGTAAAGTCCTCTGAGTATTGTTTCATTCTAACATGAAATCCCATATAATCCTCCAAATTGTTTATTGCTATATAATTAATAATTTTATCATAAATTTTATTAACCTGTTATATTATTTAAAAATACTTATCCCAACAAGTATCCTTAACTATCAAATAAAATAAGGTTGTAGCACTATTAGCTAGTGCTACAACCTTATTTCTTACCTTTAAGTTTCTTTATCTTATCTCTTAATTCTGCTGCTCTTTCAAATTGTAGATTTTTAGCTGCATCCATCATTTCTTCTTCATATTTCTTTATTAATTCTGCTTTATTTTCTATACTTTCTGTAACTAACTCAGATAATCCGTATACTTCTTTATCCTCAGCAACCTTGGTAGCCTCAATAACTTCTCTTACATCTTTAATTATTGTGGTTGGAGTTATCCCATGTTCTTCATTATATTTAATTTGAATATCTCTTCTTCTATTAGTTTCTTTTATAGCTTTATCCATAGCATTAGTTATTTTATCAGCATACATTATAACTTTTGATTCAGCATTTCTAGCTGCTCTACCAATAGTCTGAATTAGTGACGTTTCAGAACGAAGGAATCCCTCTTTATCGGCATCCAATATAGCTACTAAAGCTACTTCAGGTATATCTAATCCCTCTCTTAACAGATTTATTCCTACAAGAACATCTTCCTCACCCAGTCTAAGATCTCTTATTATTTTCATTCTTTCGATTGTATCTATATCGGAATGCATATATGTTGTTTTTACTCCTAGATCTTTAAGATACTTAGTTAAATCTTCAGCCATTCTCTTTGTTAATGTAGTTACTAGAACTCTAAACCCCTTATCTACAGTATTTTTTATTTGACTGTATAAATCATCGATCTGTCCTTCTACAGGCCTAACTTCAATTACAGGATCAAGAAGTCCTGTTGGTCTAATTACCTGTTCTGCTACATTCGTAGAATTATCTATTTCGTATACTGCCGGTGTTGCAGATACGAAAACAACCTGATTTATTTTTTTCTCAAACTCTTGGAATTTCAGTGGTCTATTGTCATATGCACAAGGAAGTCTGAATCCATATTCCACCAAAGATTCTTTTCTACTTCTATCTCCTGCATACATTGCTCTAACTTGTGGTAAAGTTACATGAGATTCATCTATAAAAAGCAGAAAATCCTCTGGGAAATAGTCAATTAAAGTTTGAGGCGAGGTTCCTGGAGCCCTTCCATCTAGAATTCTAGAGTAATTTTCTATTCCTGTACAATACCCCATCTCTCTAATCATTTCTATATCAAAATTTGTTCTTTGTTTTAATCTTTGAGCTTCTAAAAGTTTTCCTTCTGCATTTAGTTCCTTAAGTCTATCCTCCAATTCAACTTCTATGGTTGTTAAAGCTTTTTCTACAGTTTCATTAGATGCAGCAAAGTGGGATGCAGGAGTTATAGATACATGTTTTCTATCTCCAATTATCTTACCGGTCAAAACATCAAATTCTCTTATCTTTTCAATTTCATCTCCAAAAAATTCTACTCTTATTCCTTTGTTAGATGATGATGCTGGTATTATGTCTAGAGAATCTCCTCTAACTCTGAATGTACCTCTAGCGAAGTCTATATCATTTCTTTCATATTGAATTTCTATAAGTCTTCTCATTATTTCATCTCTATCTTTTTCCATACCAACTCTTAAAGATATAGTAAGTTTCTTATATTCTTCTGGGTTACCTAATCCATATATACAAGATACGGAAGCAACAATTATTACATCTCTTCGCTCTAGTAATGCTGACGTAGCTGAGTGACGTAACTTATCTATTTCGTCATTAATTGACGCATCTTTTTCTATAAAAGTATCTGTATGAGCTACATAAGCTTCCGGCTGATAATAGTCGTAATATGACACAAAGTATTCAACAATATTGTTTGGAAAAAACTCTTTAAATTCAGCACATAATTGGGCTGCAAGTGTTTTATTATGTGCAAGTATTAATGTAGGTTTCTGAACTTCTTCAATTATATTTGCCATAGTAAAAGTTTTACCGGAACCAGTTACACCTAATAAGGTTTGCCCTCTTTCACCATTTCTCAAGGAATTTACAATACTTGCTATAGCTTGAGGCTGGTCGCCTGTAGGTTTAAATTTTGATTCTATTTTAAAGTTACCCATATTTTCCTCCTACTCCTTAATAAAACTAACTTAAATTACTCATCGAACATAAGTTCCTAAATATATTCTATATTTATATTCTCTCTTAGTCAATATTTACTCATTAATTAAAAATGTAAGCTAAACCCATAAATAAATACTTATTTTCAGATTAGCTTACATTACTTATTAGTCTTTATTCTTTATTGTTTTTCCTATTTCTAACCTTCTCTAAAACACTTCTAAAATCATTATCTAAAGGCATAGCATCTTCTTGCTTAACCATTTTAGGAACTAATACTACCCCTATTCTTCTATTTATATCTGGTTTTAATGTATAGTCGCATATTATCCCATTTATATTTTTCACTTTTAATTTTACATCATTGAAGCTTTCTTTAACAATTTTATATATTTCAGCTTCATTGCTAATTATTTCTTCATTTATACCAAGTATCTTATCACCACTTTTGATACCAACATCAAATGCAGGTGATCTTGGTGCTACTTCAAGCACACATATTCCTTCTTCATCGCTGGTATATATCGGCGACTTTTTTTCTTCTATGTAGCTAGATAACCTAAGCATTGCTTCATGGGCTAGAGGCATAAATATCAAAGCAATTATACTTCCTGCAATCCCAAGGCCAGCTATCAATGCAACACCACATAATAAAATTCCATAAAGAGAAATTAATGAACCAGACAGTAATGTCTTTTCTCTTTTGGTACTGGAAAAAGTAATAGATGAATATCCTACAACTCCATAATAGGGAAATAATCCTATTATTGCTGTCTTTAAAATATCTAGTGTATAGCTGTGATTAAGTATTGGCCACCAATCAGGGGTTCCTACACTTTGTGTTCCTATATAACTTCCTGATGAATTCATTATTATTAACACAGCTATAGGCAAAGACCAGTATCTATTAAGTGCAAACCCACCTAATATCTTACCATTCTTATTAGTAAATACAGGTATAGCTCCTCTGCTTCCATCAATAATAACTAAAAACCCTTCTACTATATGAATAATTCCTACAAACATTACTAAATGTACTATATCTAGTTTTATTGGAGATTGATCTCCATATATAAACGTTAAAATTAATGTTAAGGCTCCTATTATAGCTCCACTATATGAAAAACATACGAATCTAGGTTTATATAACATCAATAACATTGATACTAAAAACAACCACTCTATCCTTGAATTTTCATTAAACATTATACCAAAGTAAGTTAATAATAAGCTTCCAATTGCACCTGCAAAAATACCTAAAACTATTTGTGACAAAGTAAGTTCTAGGGGAGAGTTAATACTCTCCCCTACTATCATTTTTTGCATAAATGATATCTTCTTATTTTTAAAATAGAACATTACCCCTAATAATATAACAACTATTATCGATGGTCCTATTATCGCAGATGCTACAGATCTTAATGTATATAAGGTTAGATCCATAGTCTTAAATCCTCCTATTTTAATTTTTCTGTTATCAACTCTAAAGCTTTAGCAAATTGAGGATCTTTACTTCTATTATATTTTGCAGTTGCCAATTCTTTTGGATACTCCACTTCATAATCAGCTTCAATTCCACTTTTATGAATATTGTTTCCATTAGGAGTATACCACTTAGAAATTGTTACCTTTAATAAAGTCCCATCGTCTAATTCTAGAGGTCTTTGAACTACACCTTTTCCGAAAGTTTTAGTTCCAACTAAATCCGCTACTTTATAATCTTTAAAAGCTCCGGATACAATTTCTGAAGCTGATGCTGTTCCATTATCTATAAGTACCACTAGAGGCGTTCCAATGAAGCTACCACCTTGTGATAAAGCATGTTCTTCTTGATTATACTTATCTTTTGTTGCTACTATTACTTTATCTTTTTGAATAAATTGAGATGCTACAGATACTGCGGTATGCATATATCCACCTGGATTTCCTCTAAGGTCTAATATTATACCTTTCATTCCTTTACCCTTTAAATTGTTTAAGGTATCTAAAAATTCTTTATCTGTATGTTCATCAAAAGAACTTATTGTAACATATCCAACTCCGTTTGATAACATCTCACCTTCAACAGATTTTACTGTTATAGTATCTCTTTTTAGTTTAATATCAAAATTGCCTTTATCTTCTCTATATAATGTTAGGGTAACGTCTGTTCCTTTTTCCCCTCTGATCATAGCCACAGCTTTGTCATACTCTTTAGATGAAACGTCTTTTCCGTCAACCTTTAATATAACATCACCTTTTAAGATACCTGCTTTTTCTGCTGGAGAACCTTCAATAGGTGTTACAACTACTATATTCTCATCCTTTATGTCAAGTTGTATCCCTACTCCTGAGAAGTTTCCTTGCATTTTACTATTAAAACTTTCAGCCTCTTCTTTTGTCATATATACTGTGTAAGGATCTCCTAATGATTCAGTCATTCCTTTAATAGCTCCATCTACTAATTTATCCTCATCGATTTCACCATCATATTTTAAATAAAGCTCATCTCTAATTGAAAATAGTTTTTTAAATTTCTCTACATTGTCTATTCCTTTAAGTGATTCACTTATTTCCCCTCTTCCCCAAGGAATTACTAGTCCATTTAATGTTAGCCTATTCCCTAAGAAAAAGAAGAAAATATTACTCCCTAGAAATAGCAAGGCAATTATTACTGCTATCAAAATCTTAGGAAATTTTGATTTTCTTTTTACTTCAACAAATTTATTATTCATATTTTGTCTTCCTTTCATACATCCTTGCTTTAAATATATTAACATATGTAGAGAATATTATACCATATTTGTTAAACTATTAAGAATTTTCTAAGAGCTATGAAACTTCCAAATGCACCAATTAATATTCCACCTATTATAAACTCTCCAAGCATCACTGTTAATACATAACTAGGAGATACCAATGTCATAGTAATAAGTTGTTTAGATATTACAGAGAATAATACACTATAAGATGAATATAGAACAATATTAGATAATACAGCACCTAATAAACCTATAATTACACCTTCTATTATAAATGGCCATCTAATAAACCAATCTGTAGCTCCAACAAACTTCATTATTCCAACTTCTCTTCTTCTTGAGAAAACTGTTAGCTTTATTGTATTTATAATTAAGAATAGCGATACTCCAACTAATATTATAAATAGTACTACGCCTACCCATCTTATAGCTTTTGTAAAAGAAGCAATTTTATTAATCAATTCTTGATCATTTTCTACGCTTTCTACTCCAGTCATATTAGATACAGAATCAGCCACTTCTTCAGCATATTCTGGTTTCTCTAGTTTTACTAAAAATGAATTGGTAAGTGGATTGTTTTTATCATCATATCCATTAAGTAAATCTTTATATTCATTTAATTGACCTTTAAATTTTTCTAAAGCTTCTGCTTTAGATTCATATACAACATCTTTAACTCCAGTTTCTTTTCTTAGTTTTATTTCAATTTCACGTTGATCCATCATTGTAACATCGTCTTTAAGTACTACCATTATCTCAACTTTAGATTCTATATCCGCTACACCCTTACCTATGTTTAATGCTGTTAACAAGAAAACTCCAAATATAAGTAATGTAACTAAAACTGTAGCCATTGATGCAATACTAATAGTTAAATTTCTTCTTATACTTTTAAATGCATCTACTATAAAATATTTTATACTACTTAATTTCATCTTCATACCTACCTTTCATGATGTCTCTTGCTATCGTACCTTTTTCTATAGCTATAACTCTCTTTTTCATGGTATCAACTATGTCTTTAGCATGCGTAGCCATTAGTATAGTAGTACCTGCTCTATTTATGTCATCTAATAAATTCATTATTTCTGTAGAAGTTTCTGGATCTAAGTTCCCTGTAGGTTCATCTGCAATTAACACTGATGGATTATTAACTATTGCCCTTGCCAAAGAAACCCTCTGTTGTTCTCCACCAGAAAGTTCATTTGGGAACATTTTGTATTTGTGCGATAATCCAACTAAAGATAATACCATTGGAACTCTTCTTCTTATTTCTCTTTGAGATGCTTCAACTACTCTCATTGCAAACGCAACATTTTCATATACATTAAGAGTAGGAATAAGTCTAAAGTCTTGAAAAACCATTCCAATTTTTCTTCTATAGTATGGTACTTGTGCTCTTTTAACTGCTGATAAATCAGTTCCATTAACTATTATTTTGCCATTAGTAGGATCTACTTCTTTTATAAGCATTTTTATAAATGTTGATTTACCTGCACCGGAAGGACCAACTAGGAAAACGAATTCTCCATTTTCTATTTTTATGTTAACATCTACCAAAGCTTTTACGTTATTATTATAAAGCTTACTCACATTCTTAAATTCGATCATATAAACACCTCTCAATTTTTTCATCAAAATAGTTAGCCAGTTTTGTCATATATGGTTTTATTATAGCATACAAAAAATTTATTATGAAATCCAATTTTTAAAAGTTTTTTAATAATTTCTATTTTTCTGTAGAATTATATCAATATATTTAATATTTTAAAGAAAAAAAGAAGAACTTAGATACAAAACCTAAATTCTTCTTTTTATAAAAATCATCTACTCAGGTAGTATGTTAAATCCCTCGCCTAAAACCTCTCTTACGTCATTAACTGTAATAAATGCTCTTCTATCAATTTCTTTAATTTTACCCTTTAGTTTAATAAAATCTCTTCTATTTAAAACTGTATATATTATTTTGGTTTCTTCCTTAGAATAACCTCCAGTACCATTAATTACCGTACACCCTCTATCTACTTCATTAATAATATAATTAACAATTTCTTCACCTTTTGATGTTATTATCATTACCTGCTTACATATATTAAACCCTTCTATAAATTTGTCCACTAAATTCCCTACCATAAATACACTTATTAAACCAAACATACCTAGGTCTATACCAAATATATATATTGCAAGTAACGTTACTATAAAATCTGAAATTAGAAGACACTTACCTATATCTAAATGAATGTATTTATTTAATATTTTAGCTATAATAGCGGTTCCACCTGTAGAAGAGTTTTGAGAAAACACTATGGCAATCCCTATTGAGCTTATTACACTTCCTATCACAGTAGCAAGTACTAAATTTTCTGTAATTGCTACCGGATTCAAAAATTTTTCAACTACCCAAAGTGATGCCGAAAGCCCAAATGCCGCATATAAACTCTTGGTGCCAAAGCTTCCTCCTATTAATAAAAATGCTAAAGAGAATAAAATAATATTTGCTCCAATCATTATAATCCCTGTAGAAATACCAAAAATCCTGTTAACTACTAGTGCTAATCCTGATATTCCACCTGCTGCAATTTCATTCGGATAAAAGAAATACTCCAACGCAACAGCTAGTAATAATACTCCCAGTGTTATTAAGAAGTATTCCTTTATATATTTTTTCATCTTTTGTCCCCCTATTACTCTAACTCTCCAAACCCTTCACCTAATACTTCATGTGCCTCTCCTACTGTAATAAATGCTCTAGGGTCTATTTCTCTTATATAATTCTTAAGTTTAATAAATTCTGTTCTCCCTAATACTGTATATAAAATACTGATATTATTTTTATTAAATCCACCCTTTGCAGTAAGAAATGTACACCCTCTATCTAAATCATTTAATATAAATTCACTTATTTCCATATTCTTATCACTAATTATCTTAATTTCTTTTCTAACTTTGAATCCTTCTATTACCTTATCTATAGTTAATCCATTCAATATAACACTAAAAAGTGCATATAATCCAACATCAATTCCAAATGTAATAGCTCCGGCTAAGGTTACTAAAAAATCCACTGCCAACAGAGACTTACCAATATCCAGCATTATATACTTATTTAGAATCTTTGCTAATATATCAGTTCCTCCTGTTGATGCATTTACATTAAATATAAGTGCCATACCGAGAGAGCTAATTAATGTCCCAAAAACTGCCGCTAACATTAATTCTTCAGTTACAGCTACAGGATTTAAAAACTTTTCAACAGACCACATTACAAACGATAAACCAAAACTTGCGTATATAGTTTTCGCTCCAAAACTTCCCCCAATAAGTAAAAATGCTAATGCAAATAATATTAAGTTCAATATAAACACGAATGCCCCAGTATTAATCCATGGTAAATAGCTTGTTAGTACTATAGCAATACCAGTAACCCCTCCAGCTGCTATTTTATTAGGTATAAAAAAATACTCTAGTGAAAATACCACCAAAATTATTCCTAATGTTATAAAAAAATAATCTCTAAAAACAGTTTTTTTCATAGCTACCCTCCTCATAAAATAGTTTTTCATATTAACAATTATTTTATCCTTTTTTTATCATTCTATTTTTTGTATTGGAAATTATTAAGTTTTAATATCACCTTTAATATTTTAGCTCAAAAATTAAAAACAGTATAGCAAATTATTCTTGCTACACTGTTTTTTCTGTTTTTAAATTATCTTTTTAAAGAAATAGACTTTTTAACAGCCTTAACTATTTCCTCTGAAGTTAATCCGTAAACTTTAAGAAGTTCTTCTGGTTTTCCACTCTCTCCAAAAGTATCTTTAACACCAACTTTAACAATTGGAACTGGATATGTTTCTGCTAAAACTTCTGAAACTGCTGATCCAAGTCCACCTATAACATTATGTTCTTCAACTGTAACTAATGCACCTGTTTCTTTAGCTGCCTTTACTAGCAGTTCACTATCTATAGGCTTTAACGTATGTATATTAATAACTCTAGCATTAATTCCTTCACTTTCTAATATACCTACCGCTTCCAAAGCAACATCTACCATTATTCCGTTAGCTATTATAGTTACGTCATTACCTTCTTTTAAAGTTACACCTTTTCCTATAACAAAAGAGTATTCAGGGTTGTCGTTTATTACATTAACTGCCGCTCTACCTAGTCTTACGTAACAAGGTCCATTATATTCTGCTACAGCTTTTATCGCTGCTTCTGTTTCTACGGAATCACTTGGCGAAATTACTGTCATATTTGGTATACTTCTCATAAGTGACAAATCTTCTATTGCTTGATGAGAAGCCCCATCTTCTCCAACTGTTAATCCAGCATGTGTAGCACATATCTTAACATTTAATTTAGGATAACATATTGAATTTCTGATTTGTTCAAAGGCTCTTCCAGCTGCAAACATAGCAAAGGTACTTACAAACGGTATTTTCCCACATGTAGAAAGTCCAGCTGCTACAGACATCATATTTCCTTCAGCTATTCCCATGTTTATAAATCTATCTTCACAAACATTTTTAAAATCTGCTGTTTTTGTTGACTTAGATAAATCTGCATCTAATACTACTATGTTCTTATTAACTTGTCCTATTTCTGCCAAAGCCTTTCCATATGCTTCTCTTGTAGCTATCTTTTTACCCATTAGTTTTCTCCTCCTATTTCTCTTAACGCTTGTTCGCATTGCTCTTTATTAGGTGCTGTTCCATGCCAAGCTGCTTCATTTTCCATAAAAGATACCCCTTTACCTTTTATTGTTTTAGCTATGATAGCAGTTGGTTTATCTTTCGTAGCCTTCGCTTCTTCTATAGCATTCAGTATATCTTCATAATTATGCCCATCTATTATTATTGTTTTCCATCCAAAAGCTTCAAATTTTTTATCAATTGGAGATGGATTCATTACTTCATGTATATCTCCATCTATTTGAAGTCCATTAAAATCGACAAATATAGTTAAATTATCTAATTTATAATGTGCAGCACTCATAGAAGCTTCCCATACCTGTCCTTCTTCTAATTCTCCGTCTCCAAGAAGGGCAAAAACTCTATAATCTTTATTATCTAATTTTCCTGCCAAAGCCATTCCTACAGCAGCAGATATTCCCTGACCTAATGAACCTGTTGACATATCTACACCTGATAAGTCGTTCATATTAGGATGTCCTTGAAGATTTGAGCCAAGTTTTCTTAAAGTTTTTAATTCTTCTACATCAAAATACCCTTTTCTTGCCAAGGTTGCATATAAGACTGGAGCAGCATGGCCTTTTGATAATACAAATCTATCTCTATTTGGATTTTGAGGATCTTTAGGATCTATTTTCATCTCATTAAAATATAGTGTTGTTAGTATATCAGTTGCTGATAAAGATCCACCTGGATGACCTGACCCTGATTCAGTAAGCATGGATACTATATCCTTCCTTATTACTTTAGCTATTTCTTTTAGTTCAGCAATTTTATTACTCATACTTATCCCCCTGCTTAAAAATTTATTTTTCTACGATTATTTTCCAGTTGCAATTATAACATATAATATAATATTTTGTATATACAATTTCCTTATATAAGCTATATTTTTCACTATTTATTTTTATTGTGCTATACTATTTATTCAAAAATAAAAATAGGTTATTTAAAATTAATCAATTTTAAATAACCTATTAATATAATAACTTTTAAATTAAGTCTTTTCTTAAGAAAGTCCTAAGCTTATCAATAAAGCTTTGTCTACTTTTTTCATATCGCCTTCAGTCATATGACCAATTTTTTCCTTTAACCTTCTCTTGTCCAAAGTTCTAACCTGCTCAAGCAATACTACTGAATCTCTATTTAATCCATATTCTTCAGACGAAATCTCTACATGAGTAGGCAGTTTTGCTTTGTTTATCTGAGAAGTTATTGCAGCCACAATAACTGTTGGACTATACCTGTTTCCGATGTCATTCTGGATTATAATAACCGGTCTTATGCCGCCTTGCTCAGATCCTATTACCGGACTTAAGTCAGCATAAAAGACATCTCCTCTTTTTACTACCATATTGGTCATCTGTCTATCACACTCCGCATAACCACTTCTCGTATTCATCAGTTTCTTGTATACAAGAATCCATACAAGTTTCAGCTAATTCTAAATTAATCTGTGCCATTTCTTCGTAGGCTTTAATTATTTCTGATTCGTTTAAAACTACTTCTTGACCCTCAATATATAATATTAAGTTGTTTTCATTAAATTTACTATTTTTTTCATTATTATTGAATAAATTTAACTTTTTTGAATTATCCTTTGATATAGACATAACCATTCCTCCTAGGTAGAAAAAGAGTTTATGTACTAATTATATTGCAAATTATGTCAATATGTCAAAGGATTTTATCTCTTCATTTTCCATATTTTAGTTTTTAGTTACACATAGTTTCTTATTTTGACAATTTTCTCGTTGTTTATGTAAACTCTTGGCACTCTTCTGCCAATCATACATATAATTTCATAATTTATTGTATCTAAAAGTTCTGCTAAATCATCTGCATTAAATCTTGTATTACCATGTTCACCTAAAAGTATTACCTCATCCCCAACTTTTACTGTACCTACATCAGTTACATCAATCATACACTGATCCATACACACAGCTCCTACTATCGATGCTAATTTCCCATTTACAATAACCTTTCCTTTATTAGAAAGTGCTCTTGTATAACCATCAGCATAACCTATAGGCAATGTTGCTATGACTCTTTCCTTATCTGTTTTATATTTTCTTCCATAGCTTATATACATATCTTTAGGAAGTGTTTTAACATGAACTACGCTGGTTTTGAGAGTTAATGCTGGTTTTAAATCTAGTCTTTCTTTTATAACTTCATTAGACGGATAATATCCATACATTATTATTCCTGGTCTTACTGCATTAAAATGTGCCTCTGGTAAATCCATTATTCCAGCACTATTTGATGCATGCTTTATATTAATTTTAATTCCTTCATTCTCTAGGTCATCAACAAACTTATTAAACTTAGCTAGTTGCTCTAATGAATAAGTTTTATCAGCTTCATCCGCTGTAGAAAAATGAGTAAAGATTCCTTCAATATTAATATTAGGTAATTTACTTATTTGTCTAACAGCTTCCATTCCTTTTTCATTTGGCAAGAATCCTATTCTTCCCATACCTGTATCTACTGCAATATGAATTTTAGCCGTTTTATTTTTTTCTTGAGCTATTTCTGAAAGTTTCTTTGCGTACTCCAGATCATAAACGGTCTGCTCTATATTATTATTTAATATATCTTCTGCAAAAGTTAATGGTGTAAAACCTAAAATTAATATCGGTACATTTATTCCAGATTTTATAATCTCTAAAGCCTCTGTTATTAAGGCTACAGCTAAATCAGTAACTCCAGATTTTAATAATACTTGAACAATATCCAAAGCTCCATGTCCATATGCATCTGCTTTAACTACTCCATATATTTTCTTGTTTTCACAAAGATTTTTTATTTGTTTTACATTATGCTCTATACGTCCTAAATCAACTTCTGCCCATACAGGTCTAATACTATTTTCCATTACTCACACCTCTTAATACTCTCTCTATTCTCCTAAATCAAATAGAGTTTCATCCACCTTAGCATCTCGTATAAAATTATTATAAAAGGCTTCTACTACTAATTCTCCTTTTTTATTAAACACTAAAAGCTTTTCTGGAACTCTTTCGTATATATCTACATATAATATGGCTCTATCTAAATTAGGATTATTATTATCAAGCACTACGTTAACTTTAAGATATCTCTTATTTATCTCTTTATCATACTCCATCTCCATAGTACTTCCATCATTTAAATACTTAGAAAGATTGTTAATAAAACTAATTGAATAAAAACTATAATCTTGAGTTGTAGTCTCATAGCCCTTATTTAAAATTTTATCCCAAACTTTAACCTTTCCTTCATTATTATACACCTGTATTCTATCTTCTCCAAAGTCCACTCTATTACCTTTATTGTCACTATAAAGTTGATTAGTTTCTTCTTTTATTTCTCCTCTTGAATTTTTAATAACATACCTTACGTCACATTGATAACTTTTAAGCTCTCTTATGTCACTTATAATTTTTTCATCACTTCTTGAGAACTTCAAGTACACTATTGAGCAAAAAGATAAGCCTATTACTAAGAATATAAGTATTAAAAACAGGATTTTTCTCTTCATAATTCCTCCAAACTAATTAATCCTACATTAATACTATTATCACATAATTTTATTTATTCATCCTTTGATACAAACTCTTTTAAAAACAAAGGTAAATTTTCTACTATATTGCTGGCATTAACTATATACATTATTTTTGATAGTTTTTCTCCTATATACCCATGCAAATATGCGCCTAATTTTGTTGCTTGAAATACATCTACTCCTTGTCCCATCAAAGCACCAATTATACCAGACAAAGTATCTCCCATTCCCCCTGAAGCCATGGCGCTATTTCCAGTTGGATTAACACATACTCCATTTCCATCAGATATTACCGTATACAATCCCTTTAATAATAAAACTATATTATATTCTTTGCTAAATTTTTTTACTAATTCTATTCTATTTTCATTTACATATCTTATGGATTTACCAGTTAATCTACTCATTTCTCCTGGGTGAGGAGTCATCACTACCTTACATTTACATTTATGTAACAGACTCAAGTTATTTTCTAGTACATTAATTCCATCAGCATCTATTAAAAGGTTACCTTTAAAAGTTTCAAGAATTAATTTTAATTTATCAAGAGTTTCAATTGTATTTTCAAGTCCAGGGCCAAAAACAATGACATCAGATTTATCTATAATTTCTTTGAATTCCTCTGATTCATAGTCTCCAACCATAGCTTCCGTTAATTTGCTATCCAAAGATGGTTTCAACGTTTTATCTGTATACAGATAAACCAGACCCGCTCCTGCTTTTACTGCAGCTTGAGTACTAAGATATGCTGCTCCTGAGTACCTATTACTTCCTGCAACAACACACACTCTACCAAACTTACCTTTATGATAATGTCTTTTTCTTTTGGGTATAAGATTTTTTACATCTTTCTCTTCTAACATCCAAATACTCTCTGATACTTCTTTTTCTATTTCATTTGGTATTCCTATATTCTCTACCATTAGTTCACCGATATAATCTAATGCTTCGTAATTTATAAAACCTTTTTTAATCGATTGAAAGGTTATTGTTTTATCAGCAAATATAGTTTCTCCTAAAGGAACTCCCGTGTCGCTACAAAGTCCTGATGGAATATCTATAGAGATCTTATACGCTTTAGACTTATTTATTTCATTTATCAGCTTTAAATATATTCCATCAATATTTCTATTCAAACCAGTCCCAAATATGCAATCTACCAAAACCTCGCACTCATTTATGTTTTTTTCAAAGGCACTTAAATTCTTATCCTCTGATAGCAAAGTAATTTCTACTTTCAAACATTCTAATAACTTAAAATTAGTATTGAAATCGCTTGTTTTTCCACTAGTATCAGCTGCTATAAATACCCTAACTTTCTTATTAAGGTTAAGTAGATGACGTGCTAATGCTAGGCCATCACCTCCATTATTTCCTGGACCACATATAATTAGTATGTCATCCAAATTTTCAAAGTGTTTTAATAGAGAGAATACTGCATTCTCCATCAATAAAATACTTGGAATACCCCACTTGTCTATCGAGATCTTATCCATTTCTCTTGAAGACTTAGAGGTTAGGATTTCTATCATATCTCCTCCTATATTTTTTCTAATACTACATATGCAACTGCATTTGTAGTATTATGAGATATACTTAAATGAATATTTAGATTTTCTTTTTCCACCAATTCCTTAGCCTTTCCATGAAGTAAAATACCTGGCTTTCCTAAAGTATCTCTTGTTATCTCTATCTCTCTTAAAGAGAAACCTCTTACACCTGTACCTAACGCTTTTGAGAAGGCTTCTTTAGCTGCAAAATTTCCTGCTAAACTCTCATACTTATTTTTTTTATTTTTAACATACAGTATCTCTGATTCATTAAAAACTTTTCCTAGAAAACTTGTAGTTCTTTCTATTGCATTTTCAACCCTATTTATTTCTATTATGTCAACTCCTATACCATAAATCATAAGCTTCCTCCTGAAGTTTCACTTTATATCTAAAATTTTATACTTAAATTATATAATTACAACTAACAAGTTTTCAAAATAATAATTTTTTCATAATAAAAAGAAAGAGCTCTAAACCCTTTCTATATTATTCTTTAATTAGGAAAATCCATAACACATTCATCTATTGTTTCTCCTAAAACATCCACTAGATGTATGGGTGATACTCTATACTTATAGAGTAAATCTACCATATTTTCTACTTTGTTATATACTGGAGAAATCTTATTTATACATTCCCTTTCTATATTTATTAAATTTTCATCATTGAAGTCCATCCTTTCAACTTCTATGCCGTAGGCAACCATATTTCTATAGTCGGTTTTAACTAATCTGTACGAATACTCATACCTACTGTTATCTTGTACACTTTCAACAACTTTTTCATTCTTTAAAATAATCATTGATTTTTCTCCCCCTTAATAACTTATAAATCCCCTTTGGCATAAAATAAACTCTAAAAAAATCATATCATAATCTACTAAAAAAACTTTGTCAAACAATGGTCTAAATTTAAAAAACTTTCTATTATTTATAGACAATTTATTTGTAAAAAGAGCAAATCTGTAAACAACTTCCTCCAAATACCCTTTATTAATGGGGGTTAAAATCGAATTATTTAGTTTTTTGTGGTATTATTTTTGTTAATTCTACATCAAAAGACAAATATGCACATATATCTTCTAAAATAAGTATTGTTGCTATTGACATGGGTAGCATATCTTCCCTTACATTAGCTAGTGAATACCTATTTTTATAACTTTCTGCAACTTCTTTTCTGTATTTTATATCTTTATATATTTCATTCAATATTCTACATAAATCTTCATATATATTAATTATAAAAGTCTGCTTCTCTTCATAAGAATACTTTTCACTTAACCCTATTAAAGTATCTATATCAGTATGTTTATATGTAGTTTTTAAATTTTCAATTAAAATTTCTCCTACATAACTACCAATTATCTCTTCATTAATTAAAGCAATCTCACCTTTTGTATTAAATAAAACCATAAATTCTACACTTATTTTCCCTATGGTCTTTAGCTCCTCTATAATCTGCTTTATATTATTATTAAACTTAGTAGTATAGTTAGACTCTAGCATGAAATACTCTACTTCTCTTGCACATACTAAATTTATAAACTCAAAAAAACTTTTTGATGATATTTTTTTATCCAAGCTAATCCCCTCCTTATGCCAAATTATTCTTACTATTCAAGTACTATTTTATGCATAAACAGTTAATTTTATTACGAAAAAAGAATCGGATATACCGATTCTTTTAAAAACATCTCTCTAAAAATTCCCTTTTCCATAGCTGAAATTTGTGTATACGTTGACAACCCTAATTAAATTATACCAATATTCGTAAATAAAATCAACTCTAAAATAAAATTGCTATTATTATATTTCATATAAATAGAGAATGTTACAAATTTCAAACTTATAACATTCTCTTTAACATTATTCAAATATTAGTTCTCTTACTATTCTTGCTTTATCTTTATAGCTCTCTTTATCTTTATTAAACAATGCTGATGTTCCTAATACATACGTATCTATGTCCCTATTCTTCAACTCTAAAATAGTGTTTTTATTTATACATCCATCTACTTCTATAACAGGTTTTCTGTCAAATGAATTCATATATTCATTCAATTCATCTATTTTTTTTAATACGCTATAATTAAACTTTTGGCCTGCAAACCCCGGGTTTACAGTCATCATTAAAACCATATCTATTCTTTTCAAATATGGCTTAATACTCTCAATAGATGTTTCTGGACTTATTGCTAAAGATACCTTTATTCCTTTTTTTCTTATACGTTCAATATCCTCATCAACATTTTTACTTGCTTCTATATGAAATGACATAACTTCCGGTTTTAAATATGAATACATATCTATGTATTTTGGCACATCTACCGTTGCTAAATGTATATCTAATGGTATCCTAGTAGCCTTACTTATAGCCTCTAATACATATGGTCCCATAGCTAAGTTATTAACAAAAACACCATCCATAACATCACAATGTAGAAGTTCAATATTTGCTTCCTCTAGCCTCTTTAATTCTATAGCTAACTCTAATTGATTAGCACACATTATAGATGCAGCTAACTTCATATTACTCAACCCCTTATAAATCATTATACAATTATAGTATATTTAGATATATTAGATAAGTCTAGTTCACTATACTTTTCTAAAAAAGGTGCTAATCTATCTAATATTTTATTTACTCCGCCTATACTATCTGATTCAACATTAAGAGGAAGTACTGGTTCATGTAGGGACAATCTAAGTAGAAACCACCCATCTCCAGAATTTTCATTACAGTTTATCTTTATTCCTTCAAAGTTTTCATGATCTACACTCCAACCTTCAACTTTATAAGCATACTGCTTTACTCCACTTATTACCTGTTCCCCATATGATTTAAAATTCTCTCTTCTTATCTTAAGTCTTATATCTTCACTTTCTTTTGGGTGTTTTAATCCCCTAATAAGACTTGATATCTCTTTTCCTTCTTCTTTAAGTTTAGCCATTTTTATTAATATTTTAGCTATAAGATAAGCACCATCATCTAAAAAGTAGTTTTCCTTTAAAGCTGCATGTCCAGATGTTTCTATAGCTAATTGACTATCTGTGCCTTCTTCATTTAGTCTTTTAGATTCGTTTATTACATTTTTATATCCTCTTTTGAATCTATGATGAACTCCACCTAAAGTACTTATAAACTCAGCTAATCCTGTAGATGTTACTGAATCAGTAACTATTACTGATTTTGGATGTTCTTCAAGCACTATAGAAGATATTAGCCCTATAAGAGAATTTTTATTTATTTCTTCTCCTGTATTAGATACTATTGCAGCTCTATCTACATCAGTATCAAAGATTATCCCAAGATCTGCATCCCATTTTAACACGGCCTTTTTTATAGATTCCATGGCCTTTTTATTTTCTGGGTTAGGAATATGATTGGGGAAAGTTCCATCAGGGTCTAAGAATTGACTTCCTTCTGTATCAGCTCCAAGCTCCATTAATACTTTATTAGCAAAGAAACCTCCAGCCCCATTTCCAGCATCTACTATTATTTTTGCTCCATCTAATGGTTTATTGTAATTTTTCTTTGAGTTTACTGATGACCTGATTTTATCAACCAACAAGTTTGAATACTCATCTATTAAGTTTACTTCTTTAAGTTCTCCCTTAGTTGTATAGCTCATCTCGGAGTTGTAGGTTGAGAATAAGATATCTTCTATATCTTTCTTCTCACAACCCCCTTCTTTAGTGAAAAATTTAAGTCCATTATAGTAATAAGGAAGGTGACTTGCCGTTATCATTATAGCTCCATCACATTTGTAATTATCTAATAGTGTTGTCATAAACATAGCTGGCGTTGTACTCATATTACAGTCATACACATCACACCCTACATTTATAAGTAAATCTATTAAAGAAGTTCTAAGCTCTGGTCCTGACAATCTTGAATCCATACCTACTGCTATTTTTATCTTACTTTTACCGCTACATTTATTTTCTTTTAACCACTTTACAAATCCATTTCCTATAAATCTTATTACCTGAGGTGTTAGATTTACTTTATGCTCTGACGTTTCTATAGCTATTCCTCTGATATCTGTTCCATTCTGTAACTTCTTTAATTCTTCTATCACAATAAATCCCCCCTTTATCTATAAAAACTTCTATATATTACCTTGTTCTACAGCTGTAATACAATCTAATCTATCTTGATGACGTCCACCTTGAAACTCAGCATTAATCCATATATCCACTATATCTAAAGCTAGGCCTTCTCCTATAACTCTTTCACCTAAACATAATATATTTGTATTATTATGTTCCTTAGTAGCTTTAGCTGAAAAAGTATCTCCAACAACTGCTGCTCTTATACCATCAATTTTGTTTGCCACTATAGACATACCTATTCCTGTACCACAACATAATATTCCTAAATCACTTTTTTTATCTACTACAGATTTTGATACATTTATAGCATAATTAGGATAATTAACGCTTTCAGAACTAAATGTACCATAGTCGTCTACCTCTATATTCTTAGATGTAAGGTATTCCTTAATCTTTTCCTTCAATTTAAAACCACCGTGATCGCAACCTATTGATATTTTCATTTTTATCATCCTCTCTATATATTCAATATTTATTCTGTTGTAAGAAAGTAAATGACGTAGTATAATTAATTATTAATAAAAGAATAGGAGAATACTCGCAATATTCTCCTTATCTTTATTATTAAAATGTGAGGGGTTAAGGGGTATTAATAATTTCATTTATTTTATTATTAAACAAATCAATATTCTCTGACAAATCTTGTTTAAATAAAGATGAACCTATAACAATATCTCTAGCTCCACACTTAATAACATCTTCTATGTTATCTATGTTTATTCCCCCATCTACTTGAATAGTAAAGTCGTAATTACCATCCTCTTTTATCTTATTTAATTGTTTTATTTTCTCTAAAGCAAAAGGTACAAATGCTTGTCCTCCAAATCCAGGCTCAACAGACATTATTAGAACTCTATTTAGTAGTGGATAAACATATTCTAAGCACTGTAGTGATGTAGCTGGATTTATTGCTACCCCTGCCTTAATTCCAAAACTTTTTAAATAATGTATACTTTTATATAGATGAGTCGCTACTTCTGCATGTATTGTTATACTGTTTGTACCTGCCTCAACCAAAGTTTCAACAAATTTATCTGGATCAGTAACCATAAGATGAACATCAAATTCTGCATCTGTTAATTTTCTTAAAGAAGCTATTTGGTCCAATCCGAATGATATGTTGGGAACATAGTGTCCGTCCATAAGGTCTATATGGATTGATTTTATATCTTTTTGATTAAATACTCCGAAATCCTCTGCGTAATTACATACATTTGCTGATAACAATGATGGTGAAATTATTATATCCATTTATATCCCCCCTCAATCTTAAGTTCTACTTCTAAAGCTACTTTATTAACTTTATCTTTTATTACGTCTTTAGTTATTAAGATTTTATAACAACCTTAATTTCGCTTCCTTGCATAGCTGCATCTATACCGTCTCTCCAGTTCTCAAGGTCTACCATTTTAGTTACTAATGTTTCAGTATCAACTTTCTTATCTCTTAGTAATTCTAAAGATGTTATCCAAGAACTTGGTTTTTGAGATCTAGATCCAATATATCTTATTTCTCTTTGAATAATAGCTTCTTGATCTAATTCATTTTTTACTTTAGCGAATAAGCCTACTTGAACAAAGTCACCTTTTTTCTTTGTAAGTCTTAATCCTTGATTTACTGCATGGATAACTCCTGAACAATCAAATACCTTATTAGCTCCATATCCATTAGTTTTTTCCATTACTATCGCATCTAAATCTTCTTGAAGTAAATCTACAACTAAATCTATACCTAACTTTTTAGCTAATTCCATTCTCTCTTTATCTTTTGTAACTCCTGCTAGTATTACGTAAGCACCTTGAGATTTTACTACTTGGCTAAGAAGTAATCCTATTGGACCTGGTCCAAATACTAATGCAACTTCGCCTGCATTTATAGTAGTTTTTTCTAATGCTGCATGTACACAACAAGCAAGTGGTTCTGTTAATGAAGCTGCTAATAAGCTAACATTTTCAGGTAATACATGAACACTTTCTTCTCTTGATAATACATACTCTGCAAAACTTCCATTTGCTTGAGTTCCTATACCTTTTCTAGTAGAGCATAGATTATAATCTTTACTTTTACAGAAATCGCACTCACCGCAAGTTTCAAAAGTAGTTTCACTAGTTACTCTGTCTCCAACCTTTACCTTTGTAACACTTTCACCAACTTCTACTACTACACCTGAAAATTCATGACCTAGTACTACAGGTGTTTTTATATTTCCATATTCACCTTTAAAAGAGTGTAAATCCGATCCGCATATTCCACTATATTCAACTTTTATTTTTACTAGATTCTTTACTGCCTTTGGCTCTTCGATATCTAGTAATGCCATTTTATCGTATCCTTTTTCTGTTTTTGTTAATGCTTTCATAACTATATACCTCCTAGTTTTGTACTTCTTTTTTTTATTTTATCTAAAATTAAAACTTTACAACATAATCTAGAGATATGAGTAATTTATTAGTTGAAGAAAGGTTGTACAAGTTGAGATAATTTTAATACTAACCAGTTAAGTAAGTTACCACCTGTATCAAAGTTAGATACTAAAGTTGCTCCTTCTGGCATATTAAAGTCTGCACCTGATAACATTTGTGTAAATACTGGAGCAAAGTCAGTTGCCATATATAATGAGAATGCCATTACGATTGTACCTGTTATAACTGATTGAACTATATTTCCTTTTCTTGATCCTACTATAAATGCCACAATGAAAGGAATTGTTGCTAAGTCAGCAAATGGTAATACTTTATTTCCTGGTAAAATTATAGCTAAGAATATTGTTATTGGTACTAAAATTAATGCTGTTGATATAACTGCTGGATGTCCAACTGCAACCGCTGCATCTAGTCCTATATATAAATCTCTGTCGCCATATTTCTTTTGTAAGAAATCTCTTGCTGCTTCTGAAACTGGTATTAAACCTTCCATGATTATCTTAACCATTCTTGGCATTAAAAGCATAACTGCTCCCATGTTTATACCTGTTTTGAATATTCCACCTGCATCATATCCTGCTAAAAGTCCTAATATCCAACCTATAAATATTCCCATCATCATAGGTTCTCCGAATATACCAAATTTCTTTTGAATAGTTTCTGGATCTGCTTTTATCTTATTTATTCCTGGTATTTTTTCAACTAAATATCCAACTGCAAAACCTAAAGGTGCAAAAGATGCTGTTGAAGCTGTAGGTAATGATACACCATCTAAGTCATAGAATTCTGCTACCATTGGAGCAGTTTTATCTGCTATAAATAATGTTACTACTTCTAGTAAAATTGCACAGAAAATTGCGAACCACCAACTATTTGTTAAAATATATGCAGTTGCTCCTGCTGCTATAAAGTGCCAATAATTCCAAATGTCTATATTTAAAGTTTTTGTTGTTCTAGTTAATATCATTAATATATTAACTCCCATGATTATAGGTATTAATATCGCTGCTACTGGAGAAGCCCAAGCTCCTGCTGCTGCAGATGGCCATCCTGTATCAATTACTGTTAAATTTAAACCAAATCTTTCTACCATTGTTTGTGCTGCTGGTCCTAAACTTCCGCTTAGTAAGTCTATTACTAAACTAATACCAACAAATCCAATTCCTATTGTAAATCCAGCCTTTATAGCCTTTTTAAATCCTGTACCAAATACTAATCCTATTAATAGAATAGCAATCGGTAAAATTACTGTAGGTCCAAGTCCTAATACGTATTGAATGATTTCCATAATATATTACCTCCTAAAATATTAAATAATTTTTATTTAAACTGTCTCTTTAAGCTTTTTAATAAAAAGACAGTTCTAAATCTTTTTTTATCTTAAATAGCTTAATATTTGCTCATCTAACTTTGGCATACCAATTCCAGTAATATATGCTGTTGCTTTCAAAGCTGGGATCTTATATGTCGTAGGTAGAATTGTTGTTGATACAATTAAATCTGCATTATCTTGTTTAGATGCCACCTCTGCTATTTTACATTGAATTATCTCTGCATCTATTCCATTCTCTTTTACTAATCTTTCCACTTTGTCACACACCACTGTTGATGTTGCTATTCCTGCTCCACATGCTACTAAAATACGTTTTTTCATATTAATATCCTCCTCGTAATATCTTTCTTTTAACTTGCTTCTAATATACTTTTAATTTCGTTTACATCTTTTGATGAAATAATCTTTTTTACTACTTCTTCTTCTTGAATTAAACCCATCAATTCTTTTAGTACTTCTAATTGACTATGAGGTTTATTTAAACCTAACATGAAAATTAAATTAACCTCTTCTTCTTGGGTTTCATCATCCATCAACTTAAATTTTACTGGTTTTTCAGGTACTATTACTGCAATGAACTGTTCCTTTATATATTCTGCCTCTGTATGAGGAATGGCTACACTATAGTTTTCCAATTTTATTCCTGTAGGGAATACATCTTCTCTCGACAACAAACCTTCTAAGAAGTCGCGTTCCACATAGCCATGTTTAAATGCTTCGTCATGCATCATTTGAAATAATTCATTTCTATTTTTGCAAGGTAGATTTACTTTTATCAATTCTTTCTTAATATAATTATTTATCTCCATCCCCACTTCTCCTTCCTGAGCTAGATACTATTTATATTAGCAAGGGACATGCCAACATTATGGAATATTTTGATTTCATGAAAACATTTTCTTGATATCTTTTACAGATTGAGCTGTTTTCAGCTTTTCAGTAAGATCCTCTTCCCTAATCATGGAAAATAATTTTTTAATTTCTTGTCTATTATTTTCTTTTAATGCCAACATCACTACTAAATCTACCATTACTTCCCCTTCCCACTGGACTGGATTATTTAGTTTTGCTATGGCAATTGCCGGTTTTATCACGGTTTCTGGTAATCCGTGAGGAATTGCTATTGTATTATTAAATATTCCACTACCCATGGCTTCTCTTTTATATAGACTTAATATAAATTTGCTATTAACATATCCCTTATCTTCTAAAGTTTCTGCCATCTTGTCTATAATACTCTCTTTAGATAATTCATCCATATCTAAAAATACCAGGTCTTCTTGTATTAAATCTATTAACCTTTCTTCAATTACAACGTCTTCTTGCGTGTATATATCCATAAATTTAGATATTCTGTTTATTCCTTTACCATTTAATATACTTTCGTAGGACACAAATGGAACGTTGCTTATCTTAGGATTTATTGTTCCACAAACTGCTACCACATTATATTCCTCTGAAAGTAACTCTATCTCCTCCTCTATATCTTCTTTATTTATAAAGCCCATAGGGAATATTTCTATATCTTTATTATCTCTTTTTAAGTGATTTTCAAGATATTTTTTTATACTTAGGGCATTACCTTCTCCAGTTAAGCATATTGTTACTAAAGCTTTTTTCTTTTCATCTACATTTGCTCTACTAGATATCTCTGACTTAAATGTACCCTGATATAATCTTGACTCCTTTAATTCTTCCATTATGTTATCAAGACTATCTCCTTCTATTGAAGCTTTTCTAACTGCTTCCAAAGCTAGCAGTGTATCAACTCTTCCTATTGTTTTAGCTCTAATTCCAGTCCTTTCTTCAATAGCACTAGCAAATCCACCTAGGGACCCCATATCTACAAGTAAAAGACAACCTTTACCTTCATCTATTTGTTTAACAACCTTTATAGTTCTCTCTAGTGCACTTTCTGGGGATTCATCTAGAGCGATTTCTATTCCTATGGTATCATCTACTCCTAATAGTTGATTTACTACATCTGCCATCCCTTCTGCTACATGACCATGAGTTATTATAATTACTCTTACTTTAGGTTCTAGTATTAACTCGTCTGAACAAAACTTATTAATATATAGCGCTATATATCCAGCTTCATCGTTTGGTATTGGTAGATTAGTAGCTTTTTCTATAGTCTTTCTAATCTTTTCTGCTACTTGAAACTCTTGGGGAAGCACCTTTTTAGTAACATCTATATTTGATTTTGTTATGCTCTTCCCAGTAAGTACTCTCTCAATAGTAAAGTTAATGTGTATTGCAAGTGCTATAAAAAAGCTGTTATTTATAAACTTATATTTATCCCTTACAATATCTAGTATTTTTTCGGTTATGTTTATAACTTCAGGTCTTACTATAGTCTTTAATTCATTTATATTAAGAACCTTTGTAATATTTTTATTATCAATTATCCTTCCTAACTTACCTTCAACTTTTTGCAAAAGAATCTCATCAATTTTTTCTGACTTCATCCCTTGACTCTCAAGATTCTGGAACTCATTTTCTATATATTGATATATCTCGTTCTCATTTACGTACTTAGTAATTTCACTTTTATGACTTTTCATATTTTTAATATCAATATATAGATCGTCAGTAACTAAGCTCATTATTGTTTTGTTTATTTTATTTCCTTTTAAGAACTCACTTTTAATAATGTTACTTAAGTCTTCCATATCAATAATTACTTCGCTGATGTTTTTAGACATGTATTTAACATATCCTTTTGCACATATTACTTGTATATCACTCTTAAGCTGTCCGATATTTCCTTGACAGTTATATAACATTAAGCACATAAGCACATCTCTAGTTACTAAAAGATTCCTATTAACTCTATTGGCTTCTCTAACTAAAAACATTGTTATAATCTCAAGTTTTTCTGATAGCGGTCTATCTGTTAGCTTAGGCAACTCTATTAACATTGGAATTCTTCGCCTAAAGGTTAATAGCAGATTAGATTCTGGATTTTCTGTGGTAGCTCCTAGTATTAAAACATTTACATTTCTTTCAGTATTTGTCTCTCCAAGTTTTCTATACTTACCTTTATCTATTAAATAAAATAGAATTTCTTGTCCTTCTGGCGGCAGTCTATGGATTTCATCTAAAAATAGTACTCCTCCATTAGCCTTTTCCACTAATCCTTCCCTATCTGAGTTGGCTCCAGTATATGCACCTTTTACCACACCAAATAATTGAGATATTAGAAGATTTGGGTTTTCAGCATAATCTGCACAGTTAAATATGATAAATGGAGCGTCTTTGGATTTAACATTGTTAGCTACAGCAAATTCATACATGCATTCTGCTAATTCACTTTTACCGACTCCCGTTCCCCCGTATATTAATGTATGTAATCCATTTGGGGGGTAAAGTATAGCTGCTTTTGCTAAATCAATCTTGTTTTTAAGACTTCCTCTATAACCTATTAATTTTTTAAATCCTGATTCATCTTCCTCTGCTTTTTCTTGTCTTTTTATATATTCTTTAAATGTATTAGAAGATTTTTTTAAATCTTTATTATCATCATTTTTTGATTCAGTATCCTCTAATAAATCTTTCATATTTCTAGCCACAATATTTCTAGAGATATTGTATCCTCTTTCAATCATCAGATCAGTTAACTTCCTCTCTGACATGTTTGGATTTTTAGTTAGAATATCTTTTAAGTCCTCTAACAATATTTTTTTTCTTCTATCTCTAGAGTCTGGAATATTTAGTTTGTTTCTTTCACTTATAATCTTTAATCTAGGTAAAGATAATATTTTAGCTAATTCTTGATCTGTATAAGGATTCTTTTTATCTTCTTGTTTAATAATTTCTACTAGTTTTTCCATATCTATATCACCCCGTTACTGAATCTAGCTTATATTTCGACTGATCTATTATCACCACCTTTCCATAATAATAATTAATTTTATGTTAATAAATTTCTAATGAAATATTATTATATACTGTTTTTTTTATTTAGCATAGTTCATTATCTTATAATCTGAACTTTTTATACCAATATAACAAGCAATATTTATGCCAATTTATCCTTTTATTCCAAATAAAAAAGGCTATCAAATTTGATAACCTTCTTTAACAAAGTATTTCCCTTAAAATAAGGCTGGGAAAATCATACATAAAACTGTTATTAATATAGCTGAACCTGCTGCTCCTACTGCCGCACAAAACATTGACTTTTTAAAATCCAATCCTAAAAAAGCCGCTATAGCTGTTCCTGTCCACACACCTGTAGTAGGAAGTGGTATAGCTATAAAGGTTATAAGCCCAATCTCCTTATACTTTTCAAGATTATGTTTATTTTTACTTATTTTATTATCTATAAGATTTGTTATCTTTTCAAATTTAGGATATTTTTTTAACCACTTATAAATCGCATTAAATAGTAGCAAAATAAAAGGAGCTGGTATTAGACTTCCTAAATAACCTACTATAAATGCTTGTAGTGGTTCCATTCCAGCATAAATAGCATATGGAATTGCTCCTCTTTGCTCTATTAGTGGTGTTGCAGACAATAATAAAACCCAAAAAACTGAACTCATTAATTTATATCTCCTATTCTAAAACTTAACAACTTATTGTTAGTTCATAATTATATTGTAAAATAGCTATTTTATCAACAAATTATTACCATTTAATAAATTTGTAAATTAATTCTACAGTATTTATTTTTATCAACAATTATTATATAATAAGATTAATGGATAATTATTATTATATAATAATAAAATATTATAATATATAAGGAAGGTGTAAAATATGCGCTCTTTAGAAATAAAAAAAGATATTCATTGGGTTGGAGCTTTAGACCCAGATTTAAGAATTTTTGATATTATAATGTATACTCCTTATGGAACAACTTATAATTCATATGTTGTTAAAGGAAGTGAAAAAGTTGCTGTTTTTGAAACTGTAAAAGAACAATTTTTTGATCAATATTTAGCACGCTTAAAAACTCTAGATATTGATGTTACCAAAATAGATTATATAGTTGTAGATCATACAGAACCTGATCATGCAGGTTCTGTCGCAAAATTACTAGATTTATCTCCTAAAGCAAAAGTAGTAGGTTCTGCACCTGCAATTAAGTTTATGGAGAAAATAGCTAATAGAGATATAGATGCTATTGTGGTATCTGATAACGACAGTATAAGTTTAGGAAATAAAACTCTTAAATTTATATCTGCTCCATTCTTACACTGGCCAGACACTATATATACCTATATACCAGAAGATAAAACACTTATTACTTGTGACTCCTTTGGAGCACACTATTGTTTTGAGGACGTATTTAATGATAAAATTCCTGATCAAGAGCAATATAATGAAGCGTTAAGATATTACTTTGATTGTATAATGGGACCTTTTAAATCTTATGTTTTAAGTGCAATAGATAAAATTAAAGATCTGGATATAGATCTTATCTGCCCTGGTCATGGTCCAGTTTTAAGAGAAGATCCATGGAAGATAGTTTCTTTGTATAAAGAGTGGAGTACTCCTCCAGCTCCTAAAGAAATAAAAAAAATTACAATTTCTTATGTATCAGCCTATGGATATACAGAGCAGCTAGCTAACAAAATATCTGAAGGAATTCAATCCGTAGGTAAATTTGATATTAAGTTATATAATGTTATTCATAATGATTTAAAAGATATAGTAAAAGATATTTCTGATTCTGAAGGTATTTTATTTGGTTCACCAACAATAGTTGGAGAATTGCTCGAACCAATCAGAGATGTTTTAGCTAAACTTAATCCTGTAATTCACGGTGGAAAATTTGCAGGAGCATTTGGTTCATATGGTTGGAGTGGTGAAGCAGTTCCTAGAATGGAAGCTCGTTTAAAGGAATTAAAAATGAAAATGTACACTCCTGGCTTAAAGATACTATTTAAACCATCTCCTGAAGACTTGAAAAAAGCCTTCGAGTTTGGTGTTGGATTTGCTCAAACTATTATGGATAAAGAGGTTAAAAAAGGAGCTTTAGTTTAATATATAGCTTAATCAAATAATTCCTGGGGATAAACCCCCAGGAATTATTTGATTTCATCCAAAACCGCTTCTTTTTCTTGTTGTCTTCTTTGCAAAAACTTAAAATCTTCTGCGATAACTTCTGCTATGTATTTTTTGTTTCCTTCTTTATCTTCATAACTTCCTGTTCTTAAGCGGCCACTTAATGTTAGCATAGTTCCTTTTTTTCCATACTCACAAATTACTTCTGCTTTTCTTCCCCACATTACTACAGGGATTAAGTCTGATTTTCTAGTTCCATCTGATGCTTTAAAATTTCTTTCTACAGCTATAATAAATTTAGTAAATACTTTTTCTGTCTCTTCTAGTACTCTAAGTTCAGGGTCTTTGATTATTTTTCCCATTAAAACTATTTTATTCATTAATTTAACCTCCTGAATTACTTTATTGTAAATTCTAACCATAATTCAGGATATTATTCAAATATAATTTATAATCTTTATAAATTTAAAAACTATTTATTCCATTAAAATCGCATTAATTTCTCCACCTAAAAGAAGTATAACAGAAGTTATATAAAGCCATGTCATCAATACAATCACAGCACCTAAACTTCCATAAAACCTAGAATAATTGGAAAAATTATTTACATAAAATGAGAATAAAGACGACACACCAATCCATCCTAGTGTTGTAGTTACCGCTCCTGGTAATGCGTCATGCCACTTTAATCTTTTACAAGGAGCAAAATGATATAATGTGGCAAATACAAATATCATAACAAATATAAGTATTGCAAATCTCAGTATATCCCAAGCGAAGGTTATAATATTATCAAAAGGGAGTTTGGCAATTAAAAACTCTCTAATAACTCCTCCAAATACAACTAAAAATAATGTTAAAATTATAATTAATACTACTCCGATTGTACAAAGAATAGAAATTAAAGTCCCCTTTATATATCCCCTTGTTTCTTTTATTCCATAAGCTTTATTTAATCCTTTTATAACTGCTGCAAATCCTGACGAGGAGGACCATACAGATAATATTACTGAAAACCAAAGCAACTGGCCCTTTTGTCCGTCTAAAACCTCTACAACAGTAGATTCAATAAGTAAATAGGTATTTATAGGTAATAATCCTTCTAAATATTTTAGTGTATCTGTTGTACTTATATTACTGAATCCTACAATAATCATAATTAACATTAGAAGTGGAAAAAATGAAAGTAGTAAATAATAGGCTAATTGAGCAGAAAGTGCAAAAATTTCATCCTCATTAACTCTAACTATTAACTTTTTAATAAAACTCCAAAGGCAATTCTTATCCATAAAACAATCTTTTTTCATGCCATTGTCTCCTTAACTTAATTGCTATAATTTATAATTACACTCTCGTACTACTTATTATACCAAAATACCTACATAAAGATTTATAATAACTTACTATTTCTTTTATTAATGATATAATTGTAGTGAATTAGTTATTTTGCAGGAGGTAATACATTTATGAACTTGTTGATAGAAAATGAATTTTTAAAAGTTGAAGCTAATGCTTATGGTGCTGAATTACATAGTATTAAAACTAAAGATAATGCAACAGAATTTCTATGGAATGGTGATGAAAATTATTGGAAATACCATGCTCCAATTTTATTCCCAATAGTGGGAAAGGTTTCAGAAAATAAATATAGAGTTGATGGAAATACCTATGAGCTTCCTCAACATGGATTTGGTAGAGTATGCAATTATGAAGTAATAAATAAATCTCAAGATTCTTTAGAATTTCTTTTGAAATATAACGAAAAAACTTTAGAAATATATCCTTATAAGTTTTCACTTAAAGTTAAATATACCCTTATAAATAATTCTATAAAGGTAAGTTACACTGTAGATAATTTAGATGATAAAGATATCTATTTCTCAGTAGGCGCTCACCCTGCTTTCCTTTGCTCAATAGAAGAAGGTGAAACTATAGATGACTATTATTTTGAGTTCTCTGAAAAGGAAACTACTTCTATAATGGAACTTTCTCCAATTACAGGACTTTATACAAATAAGAATATTCCTTATCTAGATAATGAGAATAAGATTCTTTTATCAAAGGAAATTTTTAAAAACGATGCTTTAGTATTTAATAATTTAAAATCCAACAAAATTTATTTAAAGTCTAAAAACCATAATAAATATATGTCTATGGATTTTAGTGGATTCCCTTACCTAGGTTTGTGGTCTAAGCCTACAGGTGCACCTTTTGTATGTATCGAACCTTGGTATGGCCATGCTGATTACGAAGGTTTTACTGGAGAATTTAAAGACAGAGAAGGCGTAGAAAAATTAGAAATAGGAAGTACTTTTGAATGCTCTTACATTTTAGAGTTTTTTAGTTAAAATCATATAAAAGGTGTTGAAAAATAATTTTAAAAATAATTTTAAAAATAATTTTTTCAACACCTTCTTTATTTAAATCATATTCACTAATTTTCCATTTGATTTACTAATATACTTCTTTCTGAGAACTTATTCATTATTTCCTTTAGATTAAGAACATCATCCATCTCATAATAACCAATCTTATCAATGATAAATCTTACTGCTCTTAATGCCCCTAATGCAAAAGCCTTTCTAGAAAAAGACTCATGTGTTATCTCAATCTTATCATGTTCTCCAGCCATTATCACCTTATGTCTACCCACTATTCCACCAGCTCTTACTGATAATATAGGGATAGAATTAATATCAATGTTATTAATATTTTCTTCATAAGCATGTCCTTTTACTATTTCATTTGCAATCTTTTTAGCTGTGCTTGTAGGAGCTTCCTTCTTTTCTTTAAAATGAGATTCTATAATTGTAGAATCATAGTCTTGGAGAATACCTGCTGCTATGTTAGTAAGCGTCATTAATACGTTTACTCCTACTGTTATGTTTGGCGCATGAACTATGGCTGTTTTATTTTCTCTAGTTAAGTTAACTAACTTTTTGTGTTGCAATTCATTAAAACCTGTAGTTCCAATAATTATTTTAACTTTCATCTTAGACAATATTTTTGCATTTTCTATAGCAGCTTCACTTTTAGAGAAATCTATTGCTACTTGAGGTTTATATTTTAATATATAACCTTCAAGATCATCGGACTCTATGATATTTACCCCAGTATTACTTATATTTAATACTTCTCCTAAATCCCTATTAGCCTTTTCACTATCTTTACTACATACCACAAAAGTTAGGTCTATATCCTCTTCTTCCAATAAAACTTTAGCTATTTCTTTTCCTGTTCTACCTAACCCTAATAAACAAACTTTTATCATCAACAGTTCTCCTTTCACTTTAATCACAACTTAATTATATTTTATAAGTTGTCAGTAGTCAACTTGTTTTGTTCCATAATATAGAAAAAAATAAATAAACAGTTATTTAAATCTCTTGCAATAACTGTTTATTTATCTTCTAAGGATTTCTAATGTCTTTTTCTTTTAACAAAATCTCCTGTATATAAGGCTTTATAAATTGATAAAATTTTATTCCATGTGGCTTCATCTACCTTACCAGTAGGAGGTAAATCAAATTCTTTTTGAAGCTTCTTTACTGCAAGTTCAGTTTCTTCGTTGAAGTATCCAGTAACCCTTACTTGATGTACTCTATAATTATTCTTAGATAAAATGTTTATATACTTTTGTAAAATAGTCACGTATCCATCTTCATCTTCAATCATAATCGGTAATCCTGGATAATCATATATATTTTCAATTCTCTTATTCTCTTTTTCATCACCTAAAGATTTATATACAGATATTAATTTATTCCAATCGTTATATCCTACTTCCCCAGTAGGACTCAATCCGAAGAGTCTCTGAAAAGAACTTACAGCATTTCTAGTCCTTTTTCTATATATACCATCTACAGCTATAGTCGGTACCTCTTTATAAAATTTAGCTATTGCATTTAAGTAAGTCTGTAGCCATTTTATATCATCATTAATTAAATATTCTTTTAGCATATATCCCGGATAATCAGAAGAATATATATAGGTTTCTCTAATATTTTTTCGCTCTAATTTTTTATACACGTTATAAATCATATCCCAAGTATTAACACCTACTACTCCATCTGCGTCCAATCCAAATAACCTTTGAAATTCTATAACAGTTTGCTTGGTTATATTCCCGAATATTCCATCTGGAAGTATACTTGGTATATTATAATATTTAGAAATTTCAGCAAGATAGCTTTGCATCTCCCTTACTTTCTCTCCCCTTGATCCATATTTTAATAAATATCCTGGATACTTTCCATCTCCCTCTGGCTCTTTAATCTCTTCTTCTGGTTCTTGCTCTAATTCAGCTAGTCTTTTTACTCCAACATAAATACTAGATATTCTATACCAAGTAGCTCTACCTACAATACCATCTGGTGTCAAATTAAAAGTTCTCTGAAAAGTCTTGACTGCTTCCTCAGTTTCTTTTCCAAAATTCCCATCTTTTAAAGGTATTTTCGGTATTGCAGGAAAATTTTTAGCTATTCTATTTAATTGCTTTTGAATTACTTTAACATTTTCATTTACATCATTAAGTCTTAAAGGGGTTCCTGGATAAGATTCCGGTATCCCTTCAATCATGATAGCTCTAACTAACTCCTTATCCTCACCAAAATAATACTTAACAATCCCAAATGCCTCCATTCCTGCTTTGGCTAAGTCCACAGTTCCCCATTGAGATAGCCCATCACATGTAACGGTGGTTCCATTGCAATATTGAGCAAAAAATGGAGTTTTGTTTCCTATAGTTATAATATACTTACTAAAAATATCATCAACAATCTTGCTTATGTTCTCAAATATATTTCTACCTTTTATAAAATATTGGTCATAAGCAGTAGAATTCGTTATTTGAAAAGAATACCCTTTATTTCTATACCATTCTGTATAAATTCTATTTAATGCAAAAGATATCTGACAATAAATATTGGCTTTTAAAGCTTCTTCTGGCCAAGTTGGATAAATTTCACTTGAAGCAACATTTTTTATGTAGTCAATAAATCCTACTGTAACATTTTCTGCCGCTGCACTTGGGGCTCCTAAATGAACTATAATAAATTCTGGTATATATACTTCATCCAAAACATATGGTGTAATTGAAATTCCTTGTTTTTCGCCTAATCCATTCTTCATAACAAGCTTTTGAGGTGAAATAACTATTTGTTTTGGTGAACTCTTAAAATTATTCTTATTACTCTCCTCAACTATTTCAATGTTTTGTATAGATGTATTTTCTTCAAATACACTTACTCCCTCTACTATAACCTTACCATCTTTTTCTGAATCTACCTCTATATCATATACTCCATAAGGAAGTACCCCCTCCTCATAAGGTTTTAAGGAAAGAGACTTTTCTGGAGTTATAACTTCTATATTCCTACTTCTTCCACTTATATCAAATGCATCCTCATTCTCATAAACTACTTCCTTATTTTCAGCATTTATAATTTTAAGCTTAGCTTTTGTTATAGGTAATGCATCCTTTACTTTAAATAATCTAACTAATATATAACCTTTTGCCAAAATAAACACCCTTACAAATTATTATTTATAATATACTATTCAAATAATATGTGAGAGTGTTTTTATTAATTTATAACACTTGATTTTCTTTTATAGTGAAAAAGTGATGCACAACATTTTGCATCACTTTTTCTAGTTTATAAATCCCAGCCTATTGGCCCATAAGTATCCTTATCTAAAAGTACTAAAACCTTAGTAAGTTCTTCAACATGTTCTTTTTCTTCTTTAGTTATACTATTTATAATCTTATTTACATACTCATCACAAATTTCATTAACCATGTGATCATAAAGTATTATTGCCTCCAACTCTCCTTTAATAGCATCTCTTATAAATTTTAATAAATCATCTTTTGCTGGTCTATTTTTTACCCCTAACTTTTCTCTTCCTCTATTAGATAGCTTAACTTCATTTTTCACTTTTTCCTGCATAGCACTTTCTTCATCATCTACTTTTCTTAAAGCATCTAAAAACATTCCATAGTGTCTTTTTTCTTCTTCCATTATATGATGAAGTATTTCTTTTACTTCCCTATTATCGGTATAACTAATGAAATAGCTATAGTCATCTATAGCAACTAATTCTGCTATCATACCTTCTCTAAGTAGATTAGCAGTGGACCTTGCTCTCCCCTGAGGTTGTCTATCTGTAGTATAACTCATAAATTTTCTCCCATTTTTATTGATATATTATATATTATTAAACTTATAAATTTAGTGATACTAAAAGCATTTATAATTGTATGCATACATTTTAATTTTTTATATATTTGCGTTAAGATATATTCAATTAAGTGAAACTTGATTCAGAGGGGTTTTATCCCATCTGAATCTTAGTTGAAC
>NZ_DCLI01000075.1:4587-12620 GCF_002320975.1 Clostridium sp. UBA1652 | reverse complement strand
TGGCTAGACATCAGATAAAAATTACCAAGGGGGCTTAGTGTTAATGAATAATACTACTACAAATCAATCAAAAATAAAAAACCTTGCTTTATACGGTCTGTTTATAGCTTTAGTTTACGTAGCTACTAGATTTATAAACATACCTGGTCCTACTTCTGGAGGACTATTTCATCTAGGTAATGTAATGGCTTTTACTATTGCTATAGTTTTTGGCAAAAAAGCTGGTGCCATATCGGGGGCGTTTGGCATGGCTTTATTTGATGTAACAAGTTCATATTTTATATGGGCACCATTTACATTTATAATAAGATTCACTATGGGATATATTATGGGATATCTTTCTCATAAAGCTGGTTCATCTAAATCAAAAGTAATAATATTCAATTCTTTAGGAATAATAATTGCAACTATAATTATGGTTGGTGGTTACTATCTTACAGAAGCTGCGATGTTAGGCAATTTTATAGCACCTATTCAATCTATATGGGGTAACTTTATGCAATGTGTTGTTGGTGCAGTAATAGGACTTCCTTTAGCTTACTATCTACAAGGAGCTTTTTCTCGTAGAAATATTCTAACTAACCTGTAAGGAGGTTATTATTATGAATACTTTATTAATGACACCTGGACCTACTTATATCAAAGAAAATGTACGACTTGCCTTAGCAAAGGAAATAACTAATCCTGACTTAGATTTGGAGTTTTTCGACTTCTATAAAAATATATGTTCAAAATTACAACTTCTATTAAATACAAAAAATAAAACTCTTGTTTTAGCTGGAGAAGGGATATTGGGTTTAGAGGCTGCTTGTGCTTCCTTAATAGAAGATGGAGATAAGGTTTTATGTATTGAAAATGGTATATATGGAGAAGGTTTTGGAGATTTTTCTAAAATGTATGGCGGCAGAGTTGACTATTTTCATGGTAATAAAAGAAAAGGAATTAATATAAATCAATTAGAAAACTTTCTTAAAGAAAACCATGATTATAAAATAGCAACATTAGTTCATTGTGAAACACCATCTGGTATAACTAATCCAATAAAAGACATATGTAAACTTCTTAATAGTTATAATATAATTTCTGTAGTTGATGCCGTATCTAGTATAGGTGGGGAAGAAGTTTATGTAGATGACTGGAATATAGATATTATAGTAGGCGGTTCTCAAAAGTGTCTTTCTGCTCCAGTTGGACTAACGTTTTTAAGTTTAAGTTCTAAAGCTTTAGATGCTATAAACAATAGAACTCAACCTATAAGAGGATTTTATACTAATCTTTCCACTTGGAATACTTGGTATGAGGATAAATGGTTTCCTTACACTCAGCCTATAAGTGATCTATATGCATTTGATGTTGCTTTAGATAATATATTGGAAGATAAAGAAGGAGTAATTTCTAGACATTCAAAATATGCCACTGCTCTTAGAAATACTCTAAAATATTCTGGACTAGAACTATTTCCAGAAACACATCCGTCAAATACAGTTTCTACTATATTAGTTCCTGATAATCTTAACTACAGTGATATATTCAATAATATGCTTAAAGAACATAATATAATGATCGCTGGTGGATTTGATTTTTTACAAAATAAGGTGTTTCGTATAGGGCATATGGGTGAAAACTGTTATGAAGATAAACTCTATTTGACACTTAAAGCTTTAGATTCAGTATTAAGAGATTTAGGATTTAACTTAGAAAAACATCTTCATAAAGAATTTGTAAATCAATTATAATAAAAGTGACAGTAGACAAATTTCAGAGAATTAATCTCTTATTGCCAACTGTCACTTTATAATTTATTAACCTATTTTAGAATCACTATGATTAAAAAGTTTTTTTGTATCTGCTAACGCCTCATCTAATCTTTTTAATACCTTATCAAAATCTTCATATGAAGTTGTAGCTGCAGGTTCAAATCTTATAGTTTTAGAATTTACTAGAGTACCAGCTGTCATTACTTTTCTCGAGAAAAGTCCTTTTGCAACTGAAAATCCCATTTCAGTTTTATTAAACTCTACTCCTATCATTAATCCAGCGCCTCTAACCTCTTGGATTAGTTCAGGATATTTACTTTTTAGCTTGTTTAATCCCTTAAGCAAATATTCCCCTTTTTCATGAGCTTGTTTAGGAATATCATGTTTTAACATATATTTTATAGTAGCTAGTGCTGCAGAACAAGCAAGTGGATTACCTCCAAAAGTTGGTGATCCTAAAATCCAAGGATTATCTTGAAGCTCCTTCACCCATAAATGCGGTCTTGCAATAATTCCTGTTATAGGCATAATTCCCCCACCAAAAGCTTTTCCGTAAGTTAAAATATCTGGAACAACCCCCTCTGCTTCACAACGAAACATTGTGCCAGTTCTTCCCATACCAGTTTGTATTTCATCTAAAATTAGACATACATCATACTCGTCACATATTTTTCTTACCTCTTTTAGATATCCCTTTGGTGGAATAATAATACCTCCCTCCCCTTGTATAGGCTCAAGTACAACTGCTGCAACTTTTTCACCTACATGTGTTAAGTTTCTTATGGCTTTTCTTATATCCTCTGCATTTCCATATTCAACGTGTTGTACTTGTTGTATCATAGGAAGATATGGAGTTCTATAGGTATCCTTTCCCCCTAGAGAAATAGCTCCCATAGACTTACCATGAAATCCGTTTACGGCAGAAATATACCAGCTACCTCCAGTAGCTATTCTTGCAAGTTTTATAGCCATTTCTACAGCTTCTGCTCCTCCATTTGTAAAGAAACAATAATTTAAGTCTCCTGGAGTAATCTCAGCCATAGCTTTAGCAAGGTACCCTCTTAATGGATCTAAAAGTTCTTGACTATGAAGTGCTTGCTTCTTAAGTTGAGCTTCAACAACCTCTAATATCTCTTCATTTCTATGACCACACATAAAAATCCCAAAACCACCTAAACAATCTATGAACTCTTCTCCATTTACATCATAAAAATATGAATCATTGTCAGTCCATTCAACAAAAGCTGCATTTGTAGAAACTGATTTTCTATACTTTAACCAGCCAGGATTCACGTAATTATTATAATTATCAACTGCTTCCTTTACTATTTTCTTCTTATCGTATGCCGTCAGTTCATCACCAGTTACATAGCTTAGGATTCTTTCTAAATCCTCAAGCACAAATTTCTTTTCCATAAATATCTACTCCTTTTCATTATTCTTTAAACCAATATAATGGCTCAGGTTTTAAATTAATATTAATTTGCTTCACTTCTGTATACTCCTCTAAACCAAAAGTTCCAAGTTCTCTTCCTATTCCACTTTGTTTATATCCACCCCAAGGTGCTTCATTAAATGTTGGATGATATGAGTTCACCCAAGTAATTCCTGCTCTTAACTTTTTTATAACTCTCATAGCTTTAGCTCCATCTTGAGTAAATACTGCACCTGCAAGTCCATAAACTGTATCATTTGCTAACTTTATTGCTTCTTCTTCTCCTGTAAACTTTTGTACCACAAGAACTGGTCCAAAAATCTCTTCTTTAACTATCGTCATATCTGGAGTTGTATCTATAAATATAGTAGGTTCAACGAAAAATCCATCCCTCAATTCTTCAGTGTTTATCTTATTTCCACCGCAAACTAATTTTGCACCCTCCTTTTTACCTACTTCAATATAATTTAGAACCTTATCCATCTGTATTTTGCTTACAAGAGGTCCCATTTCAGTTTCCTGATCAAATCCTGATCCAACCTTGATTTTTTTAGCTCTATCTACAAGTCTTGCGATGAATTTATCATATATCTTATCTTCAAGAATTAATCTTGAACCTGCTGAACACACTTGTCCTTGATTGCAAAATATACCAAACAATGCATAATCAACAGCTGTTTCAAAATCTGAATCTGCAAATACAATGTTTGGAGATTTTCCTCCAAGCTCTAATGAAATATTTTTTATATTTCCTGTGGCTGCCTGCATTATACTTCGTCCTGTTTTAGTACCACCAGTAAAAGCAACCTTATCTATATCTATATTAGCTGCAATCTCATGTCCAACTACAGCTCCTGCTCCCATAACTAGATTAGCAACTCCTTTTGGAATCCCTACAGATTCAATTACTTCAAATAATTTAATAGCACTAAGTGGAGTAACTTCTGATGGCTTAAATACAATTGTATTTCCTGCCGCTAATGCAGGAGCAATCTTCCATAAAGCCATTAAAAGTGGATAGTTCCATGGAATTATCTGACCACATACTCCTATAGGTTCTCTAACTACCATTGACTGCATATTAGGGTCAGGAACTTCATAAATTTGTCCACTTGGCTTATTAACAAGACCTGCATAATATCTTAAGCATGCAACTCCATCTTGTACATCTGCCACTGTTTCTCTAAGTGGTTTTCCATTATCTAAAGTATCTATCTCAGAAAATTCTTTTTCCATACTTTCTAATTTATCTGCAATTTTATATAGATAACTTGCTCTCTCTATAGCTGTAGTTTCCATCCATCCATCTTCATAGAAAGCTCTTTTTGCTGCTGCTACTGCTTTTTTAACATCTTCAGCCGTTCCTTCTGCANNCCGTCTCTATAACCTTACCCGTAGCTGGATTAATAATTTCTCTTATTTCTTCTGAGGATGAAGTTACCCATTCACCATCTATATACATCTTTTTAACATCCATAGCTCTTCCCTCCTTATATAACTATTGTTTAAATGAATTCCAAAGATCATCAAACTTTGATGTAGCTTCTCCAACATCCTTAACATATTCTCCTTTTGTGAATACTTCTGTAGGTAAATTTGAAGCCTTATTATTTTTATACTCATCTGGTAATAAATCATAAGCTGCCTTATTTACAATTTTATAAGGATATTCTTCTGCTATCATTTCTGTTATCTCTGGTCTAAGGATAAAATCTATAAACTTCTCAGCTGCCTCTTTATTTTTTGCACCTTTAGGAATAGCCATGTTGTCTAAGAATAAATAAGTTCCTTCCTCAGGAAAAACTGGTTGTATATTTTTATTTTCTTGGTAAGCAAGTGCAGCTTCAGCATTCCACATAAATCCTATAGAAGTTTCTCCACTTATCATTGAGGTCTTAGGACTATCACTATCGAAACTTCTTATATTAGGTTTTAATTTTGTTAGATATTCTTTAGCTTCTTGAAGTTTTTTATCATCAACTTCATTCATTGAATATCCTAATGCTCTAAGAGCAATACCTATAAGAGCTCTTTGGTCATCTAAAACCACTATAGAATCTTTATATTTAGAATTCAAAAGATCTTTAAATGATGTTATATTCTCCTTAACCTTATCTTTATTAACTGCAATAACTGCCGCCCCTGCTAAATAAGGAACAGAATATTCATTTCCTTTATCAAAATATTGATTTAAATATGCCTCATCTAAATTTTTAAAGTTTGTAATCTTATCAGTGTCTATCTTTTCAAGTAGTCCTTTATTAATCATTATATCTACCATATAGTCACTAGGTACCACAATATCATAAGTTCCTTCATTTGCCGTTTGAACTTTTGCTAGTAATTCCTCATTTGAAGAGTAGTTACTATAATTAACCTTTATTCCATACTCTTCTTGAAATTTATCAATAACAGATTGTGGTAAATATTCTGTCCAGTTAAAAACATTTAACTCACCTTTACTTTCAGAAGACTTCTTTCCACAACCGTATAGCCCCCCAACTAAAATAGTAGTTGTTAATAAAATCCCTAAAACCTTTTTAAATTTCATTTCTACACCCCTCTTAATCATTATTGTAATTTAAACTTTTTTCTTTTCTTGTTTGTATATATTGAGCCGCTCCAACTACCATAAAGGTTGCTACGAGCATCAAAGTTGAAAGTGCATTTACATCAGGAGTAACTCCCGTTTTAACCATTGAGAAAATCTTTAAAGGTAAGGTATTGCTTTGTGGCCCTGTAGTAAAAAAGCTTATTATCACATCATCTAAAGATAAAGTAAATGCTAATAATACTCCAGACATTACCCCTGGCCATATAACAGGTAAAGTTACTTTTAAAAAAGTTTTTAATCTACTAGCTCCTAAATCCATAGCTGCTTCTTCTATGGATTTATCAAATCCACTGAGTCTAGACCTTACAGTTATAACTACAAAAGGTATGCTAAATGTTGCATGGGCAAGCACTAAAGAAAATAAACCTAAATCTATTTTTAAAAGTGAAAAAAATGAAAGTAACGAAATTCCCAAAACTATTTCAGGAATAACTACTGGTACATATAATAAACTATCTATTACACTTTTCCCCTTAAAACTGTACCTGTACATTCCCACAGCAGCTATTGTTCCTATTATTCCAGAAACTAAAGTACTAAAAAAAGCAACTATCATTGTATTCTTTAAGGCCTCAAGAAGTGGGCCATTTGAAAATAATTCCCCGTACCACTTTAAAGTAAATCCCTCAAAGTTAATATTTAGTTTTGAACTATTAAAAGAGAATAATACCAACACAAAAATAGGCAGATATAAAAACAAATAAACAAGACATACATATACTAACGTTGATATATTAAATAACTTTTTACTTCTATTCATACTAAAATCCCCTTCCTATATCCTCCATATCTCCTCCAGTTTTTGAATATACTCCAACAAGAACTATTGTTAATATTATTAATACCATGGATAAAGCTGCTCCAAGAGGCCAATTCCTTGCCGTTAAGAATTGATTTTTTATTAAATTCCCTATAAGCATTATTTTGCTTCCACCTAATAAATCAGGAATAAAGAAATATCCTAAAGTAGGTATAAATACTAATATAGAACCTGCAAAAATCCCTGATTTAGTTAAAGGAAGAGTTACCTTTAAAAATGAATTCTTAGGTTTAGCTCCTAAGTCATTTGCGGCTTCAAGTAGCGACTTATCTAGTTTTTCAATTGAAGAATATAAGGGCAATACCATAAATGGAAATAGAGTATATACCATACCAATCATTACAGCAATATTTGTATACATTATCTTTAGAGGTTCATTAATAATATGAAGCGTCATGAGTACCTGATTTAATAACCCCTCAGTTCTAAGAATAATAATCCATCCATAAGTACGGATTAAGGAATTAGTCCAAAAGGGTACTATAACTAACATTAATAATATTACCCTTGTCATGGGTGATCTTTTTGATATGAAATATGCAAAAGGATATCCTATTATTAAACACAAAAAGGTAGTAGCTGCTGCTATAATTAAAGATCTTAAAAATATATTCAGGTATAAAGGATCAAATAGTGCTTTGTAATTAGCTAAGGTAAAAGAAGCTTCAACTCCACCATATACCCCCTTTTCCATAAAACTAATTCCGAGCACATATATTAGAGGTATTAATACAAAAAGTAAAAGCCAAAAAGTAACTGGTCCCACCATAGTAATTATTGGTATTATTGCCTTATTAAAATTATTAACTAGCTTTTTATTAACTGTCTCCATTTTATCCCCCCTATACACTTATGGTCCTTTTATTTTCTATAAAATCTAACCCGCTCTCTTCCCCTATAAATTTCTCCTCATTGTCTTTTGAGTGCATAACTACAGCATCTTTAACATTCCAATGTATATACACCTTTTTGCCTATTGGAATTAAATCCTCTCCTGTTAACCTATTTATTTTTATCTCTTCTCCCGAAGATAAAACTACAATACTCTTAATCATAGATCCAACATATACATGCTCTTTAACTATACCTACTAAAGAAAACCCCTCTATGGATTGCATGGACATATTGATTTTTTCAGGTCTTACTGATACATATACATGCTCATCCTCCATAAACCCTTTAGCATAAGAGACCACTTGTCCTTCATCAACATCTATTTTTAAATAATCTCCATTATTTGCTCTAATAGTTCCAGAAAATATATTTGATTCCCCTATAAAATCAGCAACAAATTTTGATACTGGTCTTTCATATATCTCATCTGGAGTTCCAACTTGCTCTAATATTCCTCCATTCATAATGGCTATTCTATCACTCATAGTAAGAGCTTCTTCTTGATCATGGGTA
>NZ_DCLI01000075.1:1446-4471 GCF_002320975.1 Clostridium sp. UBA1652 | reverse complement strand
TCTTTGCTTTTGACCTCCTGAAAGTTGATCTGGTTTTCTTTTCTCAAACCCTTTAAGCTGAACTAGCTCCAACATTTCCTTGACTCTTTCCTTAATTTCCACCTTGTTTACCTTCTTCATACTTAACCCAAAGGCAACATTATCATAAATATTCATATGAGGAAAAAGTGCATAGTTTTGAAAAACTGTGTTTAAATTTCTTTCATAAGGAGCCTTATTACGAACATCCTCTCCTTCAACACTTATAATTCCATTAGTTGAATCCTCAAAACCTGCTAACATTCTTAAGGTAGTAGTTTTTCCACATCCTGAGGGTCCAAGCATTGTTAAAAATTCACCTTCATAAATTTCCAAACATAAATCCTTAACTATATGATTTTTTTCGAAACATTTATCAACATGTTCTAGTTTAATAATTACTTTTTTCATCTTGCACCACCTTATCTTAATTAAACAGAAAAAGCCAATTTCTTGAAATAAAGAAATTGACTTCATTGTCTATATATATTCAATAATAAAAAACAAGGCGCTTTCATGTTACTGAAAACGCCTTTGTTAATACTATTAGTATAGCATATGAGTATTAATATTGCCAATATGTTTTTAATAAATCATAAAATATTTTTCTCACCACTTATTAATTCATTATATATTTAAGTGTATTTTAATTAATATATCAATTACACTAATCATTTATTATGTTTAAGAACTGTCTTAAACGTTCGTTTTTTGACTCTTTAAATATATAATTTGGTGTACCTTCTTCAACTATAATTCCGTTATCCATAAAGACAACCTTATTAGCCACATCTCTTGCAAAGCTCATTTTATGAGTTACTACAATCATTGTCATTCCTTCCTTTGCAAGCTCCTTCATTACATTTAAAACTTCAACCTCGAGCTCTGGATCTAACGCTGATGTTGGTTCATCAAATAAGATTACCGCTGGATCCATGGCCATAGCTCTAGCTATTGCGACTCTTTGTTGTTGCCCTCCTGATAATTCGTGAGGATAGCTCTTCTTTTTATCACTTAACCCTACCTTACTAAGTAACTCATCTGACTTACTTATAGCTTCTCCCTTACCTCTCTTAAGAACAGTAATCTGTCCCTCTATGATATTCTCCTCAACTGTTTTATGAGGAAAAAGATTAAAACTTTGAAATACCATTCCAGTATGTTTTCTAAGTTCTAGTATTTCTTTTTGATTAACCTTTCTATTCTCATTAAAAACAATCTTGTTTTCTCCTAAATTAACCTCTCCACTATTAGGTATCTCAAGCAAGTTTATACACCTTAGAAAAGTTGTTTTTCCAGAGCCAGATGGACCTATTATAACAACCGTTTCTCCTTTATTAATATCTAAACTTACATTTTTCAAGATTAAATTATCACCAAACCTCTTTGTTAAGCCTTTTATTTTAATCATATAATTCCTCCAATTATTTAGCTACATACTTATCTAATCTGTGTTCTATCCATCCTTGAATAAAGGTTAATACTGTACAAAACATCAGATAAATAAATGCTGCTTCACAATATAATACAAGAGGTTCATAAGTGGCTGCAGTTATTCGCTGCGCAACTTGAAACATTTCTGTTAAAGTTATAGATGCTGCAAGAGATGTATCCTTAACCAAACTTATAAAAGAATTAAATAATGGAGGTATTGATACCCTTGCAGCTTGAGGTAAAATTATTCTATCTAACGCCTGCCTTTTAGTCATCCCTATAGAATAGGCAGCTTCCCATTGTCCCTTAGCTATAGATATTATTGCCGCTCTTATTACCTCAGAATTATACGCACCCATATTCATAGTAAATCCAATAATAGCCGATGGAAGTGGTGCTAATATGACTCCGATTTTAGGTAATCCATAGAAAATTATAAATAACTGTACTAATAAAGGGGTCCCTCTTATTATCCATACATAAAATTTTGCTATTCCCTCTAATAGCCAAGCTCCTGATATTCTCATTAAAGCTATAAACAAAGCTAATATTAGTCCTAGTGCAAATGATATTACAGCTACAGGTATTGTAAATTTAATCCCAGCCTCAAGTAATGGAAAAAAGGAATCTTTAACTATCCTTACTATTCTTTCATCAAAATTCATAAGCTTATCCTTCTATTTAGATACATCTGTACCAAACCATTTTTCTGAAATTTTTAAATATGTTCCATCACTTTTCATATCTGCTAATGCTTTATTAACAGCATCAACTAATTCCTTATTATTTTTTCTAAACATTATTCCACACTTATCCGCATTTTCGTATTCAGCCACAATTTTTACCCCTAAGTCAGGTTTTTGTTTGTTTAAATCATAAAATGATAAACTATCATTAACTGTGGCATCAACTCTTTTTGAAGTTAATAAATCTATAGATTGATTAAATCCATCAGATTGAACTATTTCTGCTCCGTACTTCCTTGCTATATCAGCTAAGTTGCTAGTTAAACTTTGAGCTGACTTTTTTCCTTTTAAATTATCAAAGGTTTTAATATCTGTATTATCTTTATTAACTATAAGAACTGCTTTTGAAACTATATATGGATCTGAAAAGTCATATTTTTCTTCTCTCTCTGCTTTTATTCCAACTTGATTAGCTATAGCATCAAATCTTTCTGCATCTAACCCAGCAAACATTCCATCCCATTTTGTTTCAACATACTCTGCTTTAACACCAAGCCTATTAGCTATTTCATTTGCTATGTCTATATCAAAACCAGTTAAAGTCCCCGTACTATCATAGTACGTAAAAGGTGCATAAGTACCTTCAGTACCTATTTTTATAACTCCTGCCTTTTTAACCTTATCTAAAAGTGTAGCATTTTCGCCATTCTTAGCTGCACCAGAATCTTTTGCTGTACATCCAACTAAAAGCATTGACGTAAGTATTAATGTAAGTATTTTTTTCATCTCTATCTTCCTCCTATGTTTTATCTCTAATTATTTTCTTCATAAGTTTATGTATTTATTCACTAATGAGCTTTCTTCTTAATGTATAAAAGGATTAGACT
>NZ_DCLI01000075.1:0-1298 GCF_002320975.1 Clostridium sp. UBA1652 | reverse complement strand
TCTTGAATTCTTCTATTCTTGAATTCTCTATAAAAATACAGACGGCTCCTACCGAGCCGCTGTATTTTTATAGGGGTATGTTCTAACCTATTTCATTTGGTTAACTATAGAAATATGCGTTAGTATAAAGTACTTATCTTGCTAGAACAATTAAACTATTATTTAATTAAAGGTAAAAGGAGCTTCTATCAGTTCATACCTAATAGAAACTCCTTTATTTAATTATTCTAGTCTAGTAATTGAGTAACCTTTATCTTCTAAGGCTTTAATAATTCCATCTTCTCCAACTATGTGACCCGCTCCAACTACTATAAAGTATTTTTTGTTTTCGGATATAAATCCTTCTATCTTAGAGGTCATATTTTTATTTCTTTCTACAACTAAATAATCATAGAATTCTCTAGATAACTTACTTCCTGAATCAATGGCTGATGTATATTTTTCTATTTGCGGTATGTCTCCGTTAATCACGGATTTATATAATTCTTCCAATGCTTTTTGTTGCTCTTCTATTCGTGGATAATTGTTAAAAAGCTCTATCTGATATTCGTCTCCTCCTGCTGTTAATGCTTTTAGTTGAATATCTAAATTTTCTAAAGATATAACAGGCTTCTTATCTACATTAGCTTTTGTAATAAATTTATAGTCTATTCCATTATAAACGCTGAGTTCTGCTTTATTTGCTATAGCTGTAGTCATTACTGATTGAAGAGCCCATAGTTTATATTGTTTATAATCTAGCTTTAATCCTAATTCCGAGATTATATTTTCTATCTTTTCTTTAGTTTCTGGAGTTATATGATTAAGTAAATTATCTGCTTCTGGATACATACTTTCCTTATTCATATTTTCACTAATTTTATTACTTTGTATATCTACCTCTACTCCAAGTCCAATAGATTCTTTATAGGCTTTTTCAACTGAATCTACAAATTTAACTTCTTTTCCTACGTGAACAGAACCTCCAAGATATAAATAGTTTCCATCCCTTTCTACTTTATAAAATAACCCTTGAACTGTTGGAATATCACTCTTTTTGCTTTCACAACCAACTAGTGAAGCTATTAGAATTATGACTGAAAGTAATGTAATTAATAAAATTTTTAGTTTTTTCATTTTCCTCTCCCCCTTCGTATATATATACGGCTATTAATAGAACAATCTGTCAACTTATATATCGAGTAGGTAAACCTCAGAAAATAAAATCCTGAGGTCTTTCTCCGGGTAGACGAGTTGCCCAATTGGCAACTCTAACCCCCACAGAACCCGGCGTGCGGACAATGTCGTCAACTTAGGGA